>CAVZNE010000285.1:0-3029 GCA_963776445.1 Terriglobales bacterium | reverse complement strand
TCGGCGGCATCCGTGCCATCGTTCTTCAAGGTCACCGTGGCGTCAATTACGTCCGCCAAGGTTGAATCCGTGACCGTTCCGACCACTGTGCCGTAGCTGGTTTGCGCCAGGACGCAGGGACTGTCAGCAAAGCCAAGCAAGAGGACCGCCAGCAACAACACGGCAACCGAGAACGGTTCGGCATACCACAGGGAACACAGACACCGGACGGAGCGAGGCTGACATTGTGCCCCCGCGAGAGATGTTCTGGTTGCCATGCTCGACTCCGAAGGATGAACTCAGTTTGCCATGACGGACAACCTGCAGCCCGCAATAAAAGCAAGCCAAAAACAGCTTGACTGGTTGCGGGCTTGCGCCACGGCTGAGCGGTCCGCTTCCGGCATGTAAGCCAGTCACAAAAATGCGCAGCGCGACAGATGCGGCGATCAGGTTATTCCCGCTCTCGCAAAGCGCTCTGCCCATCATAGTACGCAGTGCGCCACACCGATGCTGTGGCTTGGCGCGCGAGCCATCGCGCCCTGTGCAAGGCCGCGTGAGATTCGGCGCGCCCGGCGGAATCGCGGAATTACGGGCGGAGCCGCTTCAGTTGGAGCTGAACAACTGGCAGGTTGAGGTGAGATGCCGCTCCAGGAACGACCGCGCCTTCAGGCTGTCGGAGAGGGGCTGGCTCGAGTTGAGATCCTCGGATTTCCCGGTCAAGAGCAGGGCAACGTCCTTGTCGAGATCGCGCAACTGGGGCGCTGCCAGCGCGGCATTCTGCTGCCAGTGGAGGCAGCCGGGGAGATTCCGGGTGTCTTCACTGCCTGCCGGGATATTCCGCTCCCTGGCCACGTCGTCCAGAATGGGCGACAACGACTTGAGATAGGCTGCCGAATCCCGTTGCAGCGAAGACAGCAGGCTGGCGGCAAGATTGTTGACGCGGGCCTGCAAATCGGGCGGCAAGGCCTTCATGGCGTCGATCGGGTATCGCTTGCCAAGTTGGTCCAGTGCAGCGGCCTCGGCCATCGCCTGCGTCGAACGGCTTCGCAGCGATTCCACAAAACTGTCTGCCGCCTGAGCGCTGCCGAACCTGCTGGCCATGGCATTTGCCAACGGAGAGGAGGCGGCAACAGATGCGGCCATCTGCGAGGACGGCCGCGCCACGGAGATGCGGCCAGCCGGTTCGCCGCTTTCTCTCACGTGAGGAATCCGGCTCGCGGCTTCCTCCATCGCGTGCGCCTGCTTGGGACTCTCAGCGAAGGCGTGGAAGTACACTGTTTGTTCTGACCGCCATATCTGCGGGGCGGCTGAAACGTCAGCCCCGATCGAGTGAAATGCCTCCCTCAAATCCAGTTCCGCGATTTCCAGATTGGCGATGGGCACTTGAACCGCTGCCGCCGGGGTGTTCGGCGTTGGGGTGGAGGCAGGCAGCGGAGAAGCAGACGCGGATTCCGGCTGCAGCGAGGTTGCGTCGCTGATGCCGTAACTGACTTCACTGATTTCAATGGGAGCTTCGCCGCGGACTTCAGCGCTCCGGGCAATGGGCCTCCAACCCGAACGAGACAGAGTCAGCGATCCTTCCGTGATGGCGTCTCCGTTGACGCGGGTGGTAATGGTTACGCCCAGCGCGGTCTCTTTCACTGAGTCGGTGTGCTCGCGCTGCGCGGCCCTCCATGCGGCAAAGTCATTGGCATTGAGAGGATCGTCCACGTTGATGTGGGCGCGTTCAAGCTCCCGTTGAAAACCAGCGTCGATACGGGTGTCCTGTACCTGGAGAGCCGCTTGCCGGCCGTTGTGAACGTCCCGTTCAATCACCAGGCTGCCCCGGCGCAAGCGGACCTTTTGATGAAGGACTTTGGACTGAGCCAGCAGCGAGTTGGAGGCGCTCTGCGCATCCGCGAGAATCTGCGACGCATACACCGACTGCCTTGGTGTCGTGAGAAAGACTGCGAGCCAGACGATCAGGCAAAATGAAGCGCATCCCAAAGCAAAGCCGAGTCTCGGCTGCGTGTCGAGCCGGAACAGTGCTTGCAGGCGTGAGGCAAGAGGAATGGGCGCACTGCTGGTTTGTGCCGCAAGCAGGCGCTCGCGCAGTTGCTCCGTGTGAAGCTCGGGAGTAGGAATCACGACACTGTCGCGAAAGGCCGTGAAGCGGGAGATTCCGCGCTCGAGCTGGCCGCAGGACTCCTGGCAAGCCGCACACTGGCTCACATGCTGGCGCACCGTGTCCGCGTCGCGCCCCATGAGTTCGCCTTCCAAATGAAGCAGGAGGAGATCGACTGGGGGATGCTCATCCCGATCTTGCCATTGCTTACGATTCATCACCTGGTCTCCCCAACTCAAGCATTGCCTTGGCGCAGGATTCCGATACGGTTTGCACCGTTACGCGGAACATCTCTGCAATTTCGCGAAGCTTGAGGCCTTCTGCCCGAAGCAACAGATACTGGTATTGACGCGGGGCCAGCTTGCCGATGGCCTTCTGCACGAGAGCCTGCCGTTCTAGTGCGATGATTTGCGCTTCAGCATCCGGGCCCTTGGTGCGCAGTTGCGCCACCATGCACTCAAATTCCGGCCGGTCGAGTGCGAATTCCCGCTTGTGCTTGCGAAACTCATCGATGCGAAGATTGTGCAGCACGCGCAGCAGCCACGAGCGTGGATTGTCGACCTGCTTGCCGCCGTCAAGGTGACGAAAGAGACGCAAAAAGCCGTCCTGAATCAGATCTTCGGCCTCTGCCTCTGTCGATCCAGACAAAATGAGGTGCCGCAAGAGACCGCCGTGGTGTTCTTCGTAAAGTCCACTGACATACCCGGCAAGCTGCTCATCCATCCGTTCATCTGACCCCGCGAGGCTGACAACCAGAGAGGGGCAATTGCTCCATCCCTGCGGTGCACGCGCCATCGCCCTGAAGTTCGTCAAGCAAGTATACCTAATAAACTGCCACCTATCTTAAGACGGATAAAGCGGACAGAATTCAGGTCGGCTTGCCAAATAAGGCGCATTTCCCCTCTCTTTTAAATGTATATACATTAAATTATATTTGTCAGCTGTA
>CAVZNE010000284.1:0-4086 GCA_963776445.1 Terriglobales bacterium | reverse complement strand
CACGCCGATTTCGCTGGTCTATACCCGCAACATCGTGCATCCGGAGTACGGCGGGCGCGTGACCGGAAAGATCGAGCATACCAATATTGGCCTGCTGGCCATCGACGATCGGGAGCCGGGGCAAACCGTGGCACCCGGCGATCCGGAGTACAACAAGCGCGCGCTCTACGCGGTGGGCCGCATCACGCAGGACTTGGGCAAGGGATCGAGCATCGGCGCGATCTATACCGACGAAGAATATGGTCAGGGGTGGAACCGCATTGGGGGCGTCGATTTCAGGGCGCGGCTGACGGAAAAATGGACCGCGGTGGGCCAATGGGTGGAAAGCGCGACGCGCGGCACGGTGGACAGCGGAACACCGCCAACGTATGCGGCCGGACCTGCCAGTACTCTGGCATTGAACCGCACCGGGCATGCGTTCAACCTCTCCTCTTCCTACGAGGATTTGAGTGTGGGCTTCCAGACTCAGTTGGGCTTCATCCAGTCGTCCAACTTCCGCAATGGCCAGACCCACGCAACGTATCAGTGGTTCCCCAAGAACAAAACGGTCCAGAGCATCGGGCTGGAGACGAACCAGAATTTTGCTTTCGATCACCAGGGCAACCGCGTCTATCGCTACTCGATGTTCGACCCATACATCCTTTTGCCGCGCAACATCGTGATCGCGCCGATCGGCGGGCAGAACTCCGATACGCTGGGGCCGCAGAACTACACGGCGCTCACCGTGAACAGGAACTTTACGGAGGACTTTGGCGGCCTGGTGGTGCGCGGCGCGCCGCTGGCGCATCTCAACTTCAACCTCACGGCCTACCGCAGCGGCAATGTGAACTACTACCCGCCGACGGGCCAGGCGCCGTTCAAGCTGACGCAAGACAACGTGCAGGCGCTGGTGACCTTGCAGCCCTTCCGCCAACTGACCGCCGACAATACCTATCTGCTGGATCGGGATCACGCGGTTGGCAGCGTCGCGCTGGTGTATGAGGTTCAGACCTTCCGCACCAAGATCAACTACCAGTTCACGCGCGCGCTGTCTGCCCGGGTGATAGCCGAGTACGATTCCACGCTGGCCAATCCCCTGGAAACGTCGCTGTTGCGGACCAAACAGATCGGCACGCAGGCGCTGTTCACCTGGCTTCCGCATCCCGGCACAGCCATCTACATCGGCTATAACAACGACCTGCAAAACCTGAGCCGCGCGCTGTGCAATCGCCTGACGGACGGGAGTTGCGATGCGAACAACATGATTGCGCCGCGCTCGCCGGACTATTTGAACGACGGGCGGCAGTTCTTCATCAAGGCATCGTATCTGCTTCGGTTTTGAAGGGTTTGGTTTTGAGGGGAGTTCCCCCAGTTGCTGGAAACGGGAAATGCCGCCCGAGGGGGGCGGCATTTTGTTTTGAAGATCGGCTGCGGAGCTAGATGCCGACGCCGAATTCGCCGGTCTGGCGATCGTCGGTATTGGAATAGAAGTCGTAGGGGGTGCGGCGCTTGAACTTGTAGCCCTTGCGCATTTCGCTGCCCAGGTAGATGCCCAGAGCTGCGACGGCCATACCCACGGAGAACCAGGTGATCACGCGCAGCGTGGATCTTTCTTTCGCTTCTTCCGCTTGCTCGGTGGTCTCGGTTTCAGTGGACATGAACGCATCCCTCCTGCTGGAATGATAGCGCAGTTTCCCCTGCCTCTGTCCCGCAAAGGGAGTCAGAATGTGAGACGAGTATTTACTTCGTAGTGTCGATACGGGAGAGCCAGGCGGACTTTTCCGCTTCCTGAAGAAAGCTGGCGCGGATGGAGTTGGCGGCGAGTTGGCGTAGTTCCTGGCGGGTGAAGCCCTGCACAGTGTGGGCCAGTAGGTATTCGTTGGCCACATCGGAGCCGAAGAAGGCCGGATCGTCGGAGTTGAGCGTGACCAGCAGGCCGAGGTCGAAGTAGCGGCGTAGCGGATGCTGGGCAAAGGAGGCGCAGACATCGGTGCGGACATTGGAGGTGGGGTTCAGCTCCAGAGGGATCCCACGGTTTTTTAGCTCCTGGAGGAGTTCCGCGTCTTGAATGGCCGAGAGGGCGTGGCCGATGCGTTCTGAACCGATGCTGAGGGCCTCGCGAATGGCCTCGGGGCCGGTGGTCTCGCCGGCGTGGTTGGTGAGCCGCAGGCCGGCTTTGGCGGCCTCTGCGTAGATTGCGCGGAAAGGCTCGGAGCCGGCGATCCGCTCGTCGCCGCCCAGGCCGATGCCGACGATGGACGGGAACTGCGGCTTGAGTTCGGCGGCCTTGCGAAAGACCACTTCCGCTTCAGGGACGGTGAAGTGGCGGACGGCGTCAAAGATCCAGTAGAGAGACAAACCCAACTCGCGCTGACCGCGTTCACGGGCCCGTTCCAGGCCGGCAAAGATCGGCTCGAACGCCTTGGGATCGTGGTTGTGGCTCATGTAGATGACGCCGACGGAGATGTAGACCTCCGCGTGCACGACGCCCTGCTCGGCCAGGTGCTGGATCATGCGCCAGGCTGCTAGCTCGTAGTCTTCCGGGCCCACCATCACCCCGGTGACGGCTTTGAAAGCGTCCATGAAGCCGGAAAAATCGGTGAATTGGTAAAGCGCCTCGGCCTGGGGCAGTGTGATCGGTTTGGCGTGATGGCGCGTGCTCAGTTCCACCAGAGTCGCTGGCAGAATGGTGCCCTCAAAGTGCAGATGCAGCTCCGCCTTGGGGAGCCGGCGGATAAAACCTTCGATTTCGTTATCCATTGTCTTAAGAGTCTACCGCGGCTTTGCGAATTCCGACCGGAAGCGGCTGTAGGAGAAGTAAATCACCAGGCCGATGAAGAGCCATAAAAAGAAGGCCAGCCAGGTCATCACTTCCAGTCCCATCATCAGGACGATGCAGAAGAAGATGCTCAGCACGGGGAACAGCGGTCCGAAGGGAGCCCTGAAGCTGCGCGGGCGCTCCGGCTCACGAAAGCGCAGAACCAGCACGGCGATGGAGACCAGCACAAAGGCGAACAGGGTGCCGATATTCGACAGATTCGACACGGTGCCGATGTCCAGCAAGCCGGCCGGGACGCCGACCACGAAACCAGCCACCCAGGTGGCAACGGCCGGGGTGCGGAACTGCGGGTGAATCTTGCTGAAGATGGCCGGCAGCAAGCCGTCGCGGGACATGGAGAACCACACGCGCGCCTGGCCCAACTGGAAAACCAGGATGGAAGAGATCATGCCCATCATGGCGCCGATGAGCACAAACAGGCGCACCCAGTGCAGGCTTCCGCCGCCGGGCAGCAGCGAGAGCCGCTTGAGCGCATTGACCACCGGGGCGGCATCGCCCATCACCGACTGCCAGGGCACAATGCCGCTGAGCACGATGGCCACCGCGCCGTACAGCAAGGTGCAAACCGCCAGGGTAGCCAGAATGCCGATGGGAACGTCGCGCTGCGGATTCTTGCACTCCTCGGCGGCCGTGGAGACGGAGTCAAAGCCGATGTAGGTGAAGAAGATGATGGAGCCGCCGGTGAGCACGCCCGTCCAGCCGTTGGGCATGAAGGGGTGCCAGTAGTGGGGCTTGATGAAGCTGGATGCGGTAAAAACGAAAACCAGGATGGCGGCCAGTTTGATGAGCACCAGGATGTTGTTGGTGCGGGTCGACTCCTGAATGCCGCGCACCAGCAGCACGGTCAGGATCATGACCACCAGGAACGCCGGAATGTTGAAGCCGAAGTGCCAGCCGGAGTTGTACAGGTTGTTTCCCGCCAAATCCTGCAACCCGGTGGGCAGGTAGGCCGGTGAAATCCATTGCGGCGCGGGATGGAAGCCAAACCAGTCCAGCAAATCGACAATATGGGCGGCAAAACCCACACTGACGCTCATGTTGCTGAAGGCGTACTCCAGAATCAGGTCCCAGCCGATGATCCAGGCCACCAGCTCGCCCAGCGTGGCGTACGCATAGGTGTAGGCGGAGCCGGCGATGGGAATCATGGACGCCATTTCGGCGTAACAAAGTCCGGTGAAGACGCAGACAATGGCGACCAGGACCATGGAAAGCGCGAGCGCCGGTCCTGCGCCGGGGCGTCCGGCCATGGCGGTGTGGTTCAGCACATA
>CAVZNE010000283.1:0-3301 GCA_963776445.1 Terriglobales bacterium | reverse complement strand
CTTCCTGCATCAAAAGCTTCCGCATTGCAACAGGCCCTCGACGCTCACGACTATATCGCGGCTGAAAAGCTGCTGCTAGCGGAGATCGAGCGCGATCCCCACTCTACTTATGCGGCACATCTACTGGCCTACGCCGGCAGCGTCTACTTTCTCAACCGCGACTATGTAGGCGCAGCCATTGCGTGGAAGAAGTCCGACGCCATCGTTCCTCTGGAGCCTTCGCTCCAATTCTCCCTGGCCATGGATTACATTCGCATGGCGCATCCTGACTGGGCGCGCAAGGTGCTGGAAACACTGGCCGCGCAAAACAGGAAGGAAGCGCTCTATCCTTACTGGCTGGGCCGCCTGGACTACGACGGTCACCTGTATAACAAGGCCATCGAGAACTTTCAGCATGCCATTGAACTGGGCCCGGGAATGGCGCGGGCTTATGACAGCCTGGGACTTTGCTACTACTATCAGAACGAAAACTCGCTGGCCATCGAGAACTACAAGAAAGCCATCGATCTCGATCGCAAGCAACCGCATCCCTCGGCGTGGCCGTATCTGAACCTGGCCATCACGCTCCAGTTCGTCAATCAGCTCAGCGACGCCGAAACCAATGTGCGCGAGGCCATCCGGCTGGAGCCGACCTTGGCGCAGGCCCACTTTCAATTGGGCAGCGTGCTGGAAGATTCCCACCGGCCTGAAGCCGCCGTGATTGAACTTCAGGAGGCCGCCCATCTGGATGCTGCCTACCCCGAACCGCACATGGCCCTGGCGCGCATCTATCACAAGCTGGGTCGGCAGGCTGAGGCGCAAGCTGAGGTGCAAACGTATCTGCGCCTCCACCCTCACTCAACGCCTTAGGTCTTTGACCGCATAATTTCGTACCTCTGGTTCGTGCTTACCCTGGTCCCAAAATCGGGACCGGGGGCACCCATCGTTGATACAACTTCAAGCTGTTATAGACCAGTTGTGCCAGTGCTTGAGCGCCTTCGAGTTTTGGCGCGACCGCGGAATGGTCTGCCCGTACATAGCATCGCAGTCACAAAAAAAGCGCCCTGTGGACGGCACATATGCCGGCCACAGGGCGTTCAGGTTAGGACTACAAATCAACAGCTGAGTTTAGAACTCGATACGTCCCGCGAACTGAATCGTACGCGGCGTGCTGACGGACTTGTTCCAAGTACCAAAGGAGGAAGAGGCCACATCGGTCGTAAAGGCAACCGAAGGACCACCGTAGTTGCCGCCCTGGGAGTTGATCAGAGCGTGCTGGTTGAGAGCGTTGAAGAAGTTGGCGGTGAACTTGAAGTTCGCCTTTTCGAAGATCTTCGTGTTCTTCGTCAACGACATGTCAACGTTCTTGTAAGCAGGTCCGTAGACCGTCGTCACAGCCTTGCCAAAGCCGGTATAACCGAACGATGAGAAGTCAGTTTCGAAGGCGGAGGAATTGAGGTAGTTGCTGGTGGTTGCCGGATTGAAGCCATTGCGTCCGTGCAGCTGTACCTTCTGTCCGGGGAGGATTCCGGGAACGCAACCCTCACGGAACTGGGGCACATTGCTGCTGATGGGGCAAGACGACGAGTCGAACGACATCGGCGAACCGAATTCGTAACGGCCGATCGGGCTAACCTGCCAGCCGCCAACCAATGCATTGGCGATGCCAGGCGTGTTGAGGAAGGGCTTCTTGGCGCCGAAAGGCAAGTCGTACACGATTGCCAGGGAGCCGGTCAGCGGAACGTTATCGGGAGCAATGGCCCAGGCGCGCGCTTCATTGAAGGGCGAGAACTGGCCGTTGTTACCCTGGTTGCCGGCACCGATGTCATTGCCGGACTGGGTCGAATCCGATGCGTTGGTAAAGAGCTTCTGCACCGAGAGTGAACCGAGGATGTACAGCCCGTCCTTCAAGTGGCGCTCCACGCGTCCCTGGATCGAGTTGTAGAACGAGTTTGCATGCTCTTCGTTCAGCCCCTGCAACACGCCGCAATACATCGGGTAGGGAGTAAGAGCCTGGGCAATTGTCGGAGCGCAACCGGTCATCTGGTTTGCCCAGCCAACATAGGGAACCTTGACGCCGTGAGCGGCAAAGGTCGCGGGGCCGTTCGCAGCGTTGTAGCTGACCGCGAGGTCGTTGCCGATTGCAGAGACGGTCGGGTTGTTGGGATTGAGGATGTTGAGAGGGCTCAGAGCCGAGGGCAGATGAGTGCCCTTGGTGCCGACATAGGAAACGCTGGCAAAGAAGCTGCTGGGCAACTGCCGCTCCAGGGTCAGGTTCCACTGCGAGGAGTAGGGACGCTTGTTGCCGTCCAGCGGGCGATAGAGAGAGGGCGCCGTGCCGTTGTCGAAGGCGGAGGAGATGTTCTTGGTGGTTCCCACCTGGGACGTAGCGATGCCCGAGTTGAGGTAGAGCGCGGGAGTTTTGAAGTTACCGCTGGTCGCCTCGCTCAGGTTGAGGGTCTTGTTGAAACCGTCCTGGCTCATACCGCCAGCCCAGCCGGGATAGAAGGCCTGGCCAAAGTAGATGCCGTAGCCGGCGCGAACCACCGTCTTGTCATTCACTGTGTAGGCAAGGCCGATGCGCGGGGCAAGGGCGTCTTTGAACGGAGTCTCAGGATAATCAGCTCCATAGCTGGCCGCGCCGAAGCCGTTGCCCGCAAAGGCCAGACGGCCCTTGAGTTCGGTTCCCGCGCTGGTAACCGCGCCGGGGTTGGAGCCGGTCGGATCGAAGAAGGAGAGGTTGTTGAACTTTTCCTTGAACGGGGCGATGTAGTCCCAACGCAGGCTGTAGCTGACCGTCAGTTTCGGATTGACGCGCCAGGTGTCGCCCAGGTGAGCAGCATAAGCGCTTTGACGGGGATACTCCGCCATCACGTTCATGTACGCAACTTCAGCCGATCCTGCCGCGCCGAGGTAAAGGCTGGCCATTTCGCTGCCGGGGCAGCCGGAACTGGCGCAACCGGTGTTGCCGGTTGTGTCGGCCTTGAAGGTGAAGGTACCACCCTGGCCGCCATTGCCCGAACCGGAGTTGTGAATCGTGGTGCCGGCAAGGTGCCACTCGTAGCCGGCCTTGAGGGTGTGCTTGCCGACTACGCGGGTGAGCACATCGTTGACGGCGTAGGTGCCGCGGGTTGTCAGGTTTGCGCCAGACGGGCCCTTGGTGTCGCCGAGTTGGCTATAGCTACCTGGGCCGCTGAAAGCAAATTCAGGCAGATATTTGGCATTGGCAACGCCCGGAACCGTGGGCAGCGAAGAGCCGCTGTTCAGTGAATAGTAGTCTTCGTTGCGGTTCAGGTAACCAAGCGTGAGGTGGTTGGTCATA
>CAVZNE010000282.1:0-3792 GCA_963776445.1 Terriglobales bacterium | reverse complement strand
GCTCATATACAACTGCCCTGGCGGAACGCGGCCAGTCCATTCTCTTTCAGGATCCCGACGTGGTGGGCGCATTCTCCATCATGGGTTTCAGCTTTTCAGGAGGATCTTCCAATGCGGGCATGATGTTTGTCAGCCTCAAGCCCGCCGACGAACGCCGCGGCAAGGGCCACGGGGCGGCCGATCTCGTCGCCAGACTGGCGCCCAAGCTGGGCATGCTGGCGCTGGCCCCGAACGGCGGGATTGTCGCAGCCATGCAGCCCCCGGCAGTTTCGGGTGTGGGCAGCTATGGCGGCTTCCAGTTCATGCTGCAGGACCAGGGCAAGAACACCCTCGGCGACCTGGACCGCGTGGCGCACCAGATCGTGGCCGGAGGCCGGCAGAGCAAAGATCTCACCGGCATGCTGACGACCTTCTCTGCCAACGATCCGCAGGTGCTGGTCACCATCGACCGCGAGAAGGCCAAGGCCATGAACGTCCCGCTGTCGCAGATCACCACCACGCTGGGCGTGTTCATGGGCTCGCAATACGTCAACGACTTCGACTTCAACAACCGCACCTATCGCGTGTATGTGCAGGCTGACCAGGCCTTCCGCATGACGGCCAGGGATTTGCACAACTACTACGTGCGTTCGGACACGGGGCAGATGATCCCGCTGGACAACCTGGCTACGGTGGCAGAAAGCTCCGGTCCGCCAGTCATTTCGCACTACAACCTGTTCCGCGCGGTGGAGATTGACGGCTCGCCTGCGCCGGGCTACAGCTCTGGACAAGGTCTCGCGTCCATGGAGGCTCTGGCCAAGAAGTCGATGATGCCGGGCATGGGCTTCCAGTGGACAGGCTTGACGCTCGACGAAATCGAGTCCGGCGGCAAGGCAATGCTCATCTTCGGGCTGGGAATTCTGGTCATCTATCTGACCCTCTCGGCGCTCTATGAGAGCTTCGCGCTGCCCTTCATCATCCTTCTCGCCGTGCCCATGGCTGTACTCGGCGCATTGGGACTGGTGGCGCTCCGCGGCATGGCCAACGACGTTTACTGCCAGATCGGCCTGGTCATGCTGATCGGCCTTTCCGCCAAAAACTCGATTCTGATCGTGGAGTTTGCCGAGCAGTTGCGCAAGAAGGGGCGGTCCATTGCCGAAGCGGCCATTGAGGCCGCGGAACTGAGACTGCGGCCCATCCTGATGACCTCGTTCGCTTTCATCCTCGGCGTCCTGCCGCTGGTGTTCGCCACCGGCGCAGGCGCCATGGGCCGCCGTTCCGTGGGGACCACCATTGTCGGCGGCATGCTGCTGTCCACGGTGCTCAACCTGTTCTTCATCCCGGTGCTCTACGTGATTCTGAGCCGTCTGCTCAAGCTGGGCAGCGGCGGCGACAACAGCGCAGAAAGCACACCCGTCGAAGCATAGGGACTCTGAAGAAGCTAGTCCTTTGGCCGCTTCAAGTTGTTCCAATGCGGGTGCCCCTGGTCTCGCTTTTGAGACCAGGGAAAGCATGAACTCAAGATGCCTGTCATCTTGTCAGAAACCTAGCGAAATTGCATGAAGGGGACAGGCTTTGGCCCGTCCCCTTCGTGTTTCCGCACAGGTTTCGGAAGCTGATTCTCGTCGTGGTGGGCGATCACGGAATCCTTGATCCGGTCATAAACCTCACCGCTCAGCACACCGCGATCCAGCAGGTCCTGTTTGGTCCGGTAGGGCCGGAAGCGGACAATGCGCGCAGCCCAGCTCTGCGTCAGGCCGGGGACCTTCAACAACTCGGCGAGGGAGGCGTGATTGATATCGACCCGCGCCTCGGGCGGTGGAGTTATCCGGGCTTTGGGGGCCGCTGGCGGCGCTGCCATTGCCATCTGCCCCGGTCCAGACAGTGGGAGCGATAAAAGTACAACCGCCAATGCCGTAAATCCTGCCGCTGCGCGCATGCATCATTCTGCGTCTCCGGTTAGCCCAGCCGCAAGCGGACGGCTGCAATTTCCGGCCTGCGGGCACACAGCGCCTTCCTCAGTCCGCCAATACGCTCTCAATTCTGAAACTGAGTCATCCCGAGCATTCTGGAACACCCCGTCACCGGATCGACCTGCAACAATGAACGCATGGCAATCCTTTCCGGTGCTTCTCTCCCCAATGGCGTCACCGGCATTCGCATCTTTGGCCGGGCCAGGCTCATCGTTCTTCTCGTGCTGGTCGTGCTCCTGGTCCTGTGCATGGCTTTCTCCTGGACCACCCGCGACGCCATGACAAATCTTCCCTTTCTGGGGCATGGTCAGGTGCGCAGTGTTGTTGGCGGTGAGAAGACTCTCGTCGATATGCGCCCCTGGCAAACCGCGCAGGCCCTGGCGCCACTCGCCGTGACCGCCGAGGAGTCAGAGTTCGCGCGGGATGCCGAGCGTCTGGCCGATCACGAAGTGGATCAGGCCTTCGCTGCGGCTTTACGCCTGGCCAGCCTCCAGGTACAGACCCGCGTTTTGACTGGAGATGCGCTGGCGCTGTCGCAGAAGGTGGCGCAGCTTCAGGAAACGGTGATACAGGATCAGGCTCAGGTGAAAGCCTTGACAGCTTCATCGAGTACGCCGCCCGCATCCGCCGCACCGGCCAGTGGAACAAAGGACGCTGCCGCGCCTGCTGCGGACAGTGACGATCTGGATATTGCCAAAGCGCAGTTGGGACTTGATTCCGACCAGCTTGCCGACGCGCAGGACGATCTTGACCGGGCCTCGGGCGACAACCGCGCCCAGATTCAAAGCGAGCTGACCGCGCACGAAGCGGCCATGACCAAGTTCGACGCCGAGTCGCACGCCGAACGGCCCATCGCGGTTCTTTCCGCGGCCCGGCACGGCACGCTGGCCGGCCGGCTGAAGTCCTGGAACAATCAGCTCGACCGCAAGCAATTGATTCAGCAGGCGATACAGCAGGCGCAAGCGGATATCGCCAGCCTGACCGCCGAACACAATGCGCTGGAGGCCAAGGCCAATGCCGCCATGGCCGCAACCGGAGCCAGTGTTCCCGACCACGCTGCCAGGCTTGCCAACCTGCGCGACAGGAGCGCGGAGCGCCAGCTTCTCAGCATCTACGACGACCGCATTCAGACCCAGAAGCAGCTCGCCGGCGTTTACGGCAAGTGGTCTGCCCAGGTGCAGTTGCAGCACCGCACCCTCGGGCACTTGATTTTGCAGTCCCTGGCGCTGATCTGCTTCATCCTCATCTGCACCGTTCTCTGCGATGCACTGGTGCGGCGGTTGCTCGCCCTGCCCGCAATTGACCGCAGGCAGCGCCATACGCTGCGCACCGTGCTGGAACTGGCCGTGCAGGTTCTCGGCGGGGTTCTGATTCTACTTGTGGTTTTTGGCCCGCCGCAGCAATTGACCACGGTGCTGGGCCTGACCACCGCCGGCCTCACCATCGCCTTGCAGGACTTCATCCTGGCGTTTTTCGGCTGGTTCGTCCTGATGGGCAGGCACGGCATCCGGGTTGGCGACTGGGTTGAGATCGATGGCGTGGGCGGCGAGGTCACCGAAATCGGCCTGATGAGCACCACGTTGCTGGAAACCGGGGATTTGCTGGAAAGAGGGCATCCGACCGGACGTCGCATCACCTTCATTAACAGCTTCGCCATCCGCGGACAGTACTTCAACTTTTCCACCACCGGCCAGTGGATGTGGGATGAGCTCAGCGTCAGCCTGCCTGCCACCGCCAATGCCCACGCCATGGTCGAGAGTATCCACAAGATGGTGGAGGAGGAAACCCGGGCGAGCGCCAAAGTGGCTGAGCAGGAGTGGAATGCCATCATCGTGGCGTA
>CAVZNE010000281.1:0-5832 GCA_963776445.1 Terriglobales bacterium | reverse complement strand
CAGCCGAAGCGGGTTCCCTTGTCCGAGCAGGTTCCAGTCTTGCCGAAAACCGGCAGTTCGTGAAAGTTGGCGCGCAGGCGGCGGGCGGTTCCATACTCCACCGCGCCGGCCATGCCGTCCTGCAAATCGGGAACGTACTTGGCGATGTCCAGCGTCCGCTTCACCTTGGGCTGCAGCTTGGCTGCCTCTTCAGGCGTCGTCGGGTGCTGCAGGTAGTAGAGCGTTCCACCGTTGGCGATGGCCGCGACATAAGCGCCCAACTGCAGCGGAGTCAGGGAAACGCCCTGGCCAAAGCTGCACATGCGGCCCACGCCGCCCTCGGAAGCGGGCAATTCCTTGTCGGGATAGACGCCGAGCTGTTCGCCCTGAATGTGGTAGCCGGCCAGCTCGCCCAGGCCAAACTGGTTGGCATAGTGGCGCACGCGCTCAAAGCCCAGTTCCCTGCCAAGTTCTTCAAAGTAAAGGTTGTTGCTGTGGGCTAGGGCCTCGGTCATGTTCATGCGGAAGCCGGACAACTGCACCGGCGTGTCGCGGGTAACCAGCCCCTCGGAGAGAGCGGCCATGGCCACGGTAATCTTGATGGTGGAGCAGGGCTCTGCGCCCGGCGAAAGAGCCAGCTTCTGGTTGACCATGGCCAGAATGCGGCCGTTGGAAGGATCGATCACCACGGCGGTGCCGTTCATGCCGTCCAGGGCGTCAATGGCGGACTGGCGAACCACCGGGTCCTCGCCGGCCGTCACATCGTCGGCAAAAATGTTTCCGTTGGCAAAGGAACTGGCGGTAAAGTGCTCGTTGAAGCGATGGCGGCGGGAAGTAAGGGAGGCGCGGCGCAGGCTGGCTCTGGCCTGGCCTCGTTTCGTGAGGCGGGCGGGCTGCTGGTCGTCCGCTGCCTTGGCCTTGTGATGAGTTGCAGTTGCTCCTGCCGGGGCATGGGATTTGGCTGCCGGCCGGGCGGCATGCGCCTCGGCACGATGGCTGGATGCACGATGGGGCTCGACCAGGTGCGGCTCAGTGGGCCGGGCGCGATGCAGCGGGTGCGGAGCATTCAACGCCGCCGCGCCGGGCGCGCCGATGGAGACGCCGATCAAGACCAACCCAAATGTGCATACGCCAGACAACTTCATCCAGGCAACATCCTCTCAACAATGGATTTCGTGCCGTACGTCTGCCCAAGGGCAGCGCACTCTATGCTGTTTCTATCGACCGCTCCGCAGTCTGCTTCAAGTCCTTGCCGCGGGTGGGACGCTTTCTTGACTTCCGCCTGCCGGGAGATCAGCTCTCGGCAAAACCCTGGGGAGCGCCAAGTTTCCGTAAATCAGGCATTGTTAAACTATACAATACCCCGAATGACAACACATCGCCTTACCACTTTGAGGGGATGGCGGATTTTGTGAGCTACCTTGCACTATACAATCCCCTCACCCGATTGCAATAAGAAACCGAAGACCGGCTCCCACTCCTGGAACGCCAACACTCCAGAAGTGGGAACAGATCCTAAAACTGCACTCGGCGCATGAATGCCGGAACATCCAGGTCCGGCTGGGCCGCCTCGCCGGTCTCGGCCAAGTGCGGCGGTTGCGGCTGGCCGCCGGGGTCTTCGGCCTGAGCAGGAACGCGTACGGTGTTGCTGAAGTCTGAAGCGTAATCCCTGGACAGAGGGGTGCGGGACGGCTCCTCCGACATTTCGGCGAACTGCGGTCTGGCCTGTTCTGTTTCCGGTTCCGGCTCCTGAACCGCAAAGCCGGCGCTGGCCGCAACCGGCGCCGAGGCCGATAAAATCGACGCATCCTCAGAGCCCGCTGCTTCCTTTTCTGTTTCTTCGTCCTGGCTCAGGAAGCGGACCGGTTCGGGAGCCGGATCATGGAGCCAGGTGTCGGGGGCAATCACGGGCACCGATATGACCGGAGCCTCTTCCACGCTCAGCATGCGGGCGCGCCGCTCCGGCATCTGGTCGCGGAAACCGGTGGCGATGACGGTGATCTTGACCTCGTCGCCCATGGTTTCGTCCTGCACCGCGCCGAAGATGATGTTGGCGTCTTCGTGGGCGGCGGACTGGATCAGCGAGGAAGCCTCGTTGACTTCGGACAGCTTGAGCGAGCTGGAGCCGGTGATGTTGATGAGGATGCCGCGCGCGCCGTCGATGGCGCCGGCCTCCAGCAGCGGCGAAGCCATGGCCGCCTGGGCCGCCTCAATGGCGCGATTGGCGCCAGAGCGCACCGCCGTGCCCATCACCGCGTGGCCCATGCCGGCCATGGTGGTTTTCACATCGGCAAAGTCGCGGTTGATGATGCCGGGGATGGTGATAATGTCGCTGATGCCCTGCACGCCCTGGCGAAGCACGTCGTCGGCAATGCGGAAACTCTCAAAGAAGCCGGCGTCCTTGGCCACCGCGAGCAGCTTCTCGTTGGGGATGACGATCATGGTGTCGACGCTCTCCAGCAGTTCCTTCAGGCCGCGCTCGGCCTGCTGCAGGCGGCGCTTGCCTTCAAAGGCGAAAGGAACGGTGATGACGGCAACCGTCAAAATCCCCATCTCGCTGGCCAGCGAGGCGATCACCGGCGCGGCGCCAGTCCCCGTGCCGCCGCCCAGACCGGCAGTGACAAAAACCATGTCGGCCCCTTCCAGGGCCTCGATGATCTTTTCCGAGTCTTCCAGCGCGGCGCGGCGGCCCACGTCAGGGTTGGCGCCCGCTCCCAGTCCCGAGGTAAGGCGCACGCCAAGCTGCAGCTTGATGGGAGCCTGCGATGCCTTGAGGGCCTGCACGTCGGTGTTGGCGGCGATGAACTCGACGCCCTCCATGTGGGCCTGGATCATGCGGTTCACGGCGTTGCCGCCGCCGCCGCCCACGCCGATGACCTTGATGCGGGCTCCGTGCGCGGTCTCCTCGTGATACTGAATGCGCATCTCTCCAGCTTCGTCTTCCGGCTGCTGCTTCATGGGCTGTTCCTTGGTCTGAATCTGGGGCTGAATTGGGGTCTGAATCGGGGGCTGAATTGGGGGCTGGCTGTGCTGTCCCCTGGCTTGTTCCATTGCCTCTGCCATTGCTTCTTCCAATGCCTGCTCTATCGCGTAATCCATAACGGCTGCGGCCTCCTGATTCTGGCTCAATTCTTCAAAACGGTTAAAAACTTGCTGCAAAAATGGAGCGCAGCCTGGAGCGTAACGTGTTGTTCTCCGCCGCACGGGTAACGCGGGTGCGGTGCGTGTACAAAAGCATGCCAATCACGGTGGCAAAACTGGGATGCACCAGTTCGCCGGGCATGTGGGAGAGGCGGACCGGCATGCCGGTGCGCGCCGAAACCCGCAACTGACTTTCTGTTACATCCAGCATACCGGGCAACATGGCGCCTCCGCCGGTGAGCACGCAACCGGCGCCCAGCGCATCCATCACTCCACCCTGGCGAAGGTTCTCTTTCACGTAGTAGAGCAGCTCGCGGGCCCGCGGCTCCAGGATCTCCGCAACGCTGCGCAGGCGCAGCATCTGCGGATTGGGGTTGGCGATTTCAATCTCCGCATCCTGGGGCACGGCGGTGACCACGGCATTGCCGTACTGGCGCTTCAACTCTTCGGCCTGGGCCACCGGCATCTGCAGGCAGACCGCCAGATCGTTGGTAAAGTGAGACCCGCCAATGGGAACGGACCCGGTGTGCGCCACCGCGCCCTCAAAGAAAACCACCAGATCGCTGGAGTGAGCGCCGATGTTCAGCAGGCAAACGCCCAGTTCCCGCTCATCGGCGGTCAAAGTAGCTTCAGCGGCGGCAATCGATTCCAGAATCCCTTCGGAAACTTCAAGTCCGGCGCGGTTGGCGCAGGTCACGGTGCTTTGCAGGGCGCTGCCCGAGCAGGTGGCGATGTGCAGATCCACCTCCAGACGTGTGCCCACCATGCCCACCGGATCGAAGATGCCGGGCTGGTCGTCGAGGATGAACTGCCGGGGCAGCAGGTGCAGAATCTCGCGATCCGGGGGCCGTTCCACGGCGCGCGCCCGCTCCACGGCGCCGCGCACGTCATCGCGGGTAATCTCGCGCGTGCCCTTGCTCAGTTCAAAGCCGCCGTTGGTGTTGATGCCGCGGATATGCGGACCGCCGACGCCCACCACGCACTCGTCAATGTTGATGCGCGCCATGCGCTCGGCCTGCTCGTTGGCCGCCTTGACCGCCTTGGCCGCCGGAGCCAGTTCCGAGATGAGCCCTTTGCGCATGCCGGCCGACTCCACGATTCCGTGGCAGCGGTAGCGCAGGACGCCCTCGTTGAGGTCGGCCGCCAGCACCCTGGTCCAGGCGCTGCCAATGTCCAGAGCGACGATCAGGTTGTCCTGTTTCTGGTTCATGGCGCTCACTGACCCTCGCTTACGACCACGGCCGGGCGGTTTTGCTGGGACGACTTCTGTTTGCTCAGGTTGAGCGCGGCGCGTTTGGACTCCGCGCGCTTCTTCTTGTCCTTGTCCGCCTTTTCTTTCGTAGCGGCTGCTTTGGATTTGGCGGTGGGCTTGCCAGTTGGCTTGGCGGGATTGGCCGTGACGGCAGCTTTGGCCGTCGCGGACTTGCCTGCCTCCGCCTTGGCGGGAGCGGCAGCTTTCGGCTGGGCCTTGCTGGCCGTATCGGCAACCGGCGGCTTCACCTCGCCGGGTTTGAGTTCGCCAGGTTTGACTGCCGATTGCTCAGGCGTCGCGGGCTGCGCGGCCGTGGAGCCAGGCGCCATCTCCAGCACCACCTGCTGGTCATAGCGCAAATCCACGGCCGACAATTTGGGATACTGCTGACGCCACTCGGCGATGTGGTCCTTGTAGCGATGGTAGCGCTCCAGAAAGCGGTCTTCGCCGAAATGGGCCAGAATGTCTTCGCCCTGCTCAGGCATCAGTACGCGCGCATCCTCGGGATCGACCAGGTCAATCTCGGAAATCTGTTCGGAAAGATGCTGGTTATTGGCGTCCAGCTCCGCCAGCAGGCGCTGATACACGGCCATGCGCGTCCTGCGGGCGGGCAACGGGTCGCGGGCGTCGATGCCGGTAACCACCGGGAACGAATAGTGATGCTGTGCCATCATGGCCGCCGGCATGGTGAGCAGCACTCCGCTGGCGTCGACCAGGCCAATCTGCGCGCCTTCGCGCACAAAAGCAACCGGCTTGCGCTCCACCACCGACACGCGAATCTGGTCGGGAAGCAGGCGCATCACCGTGGCGTGCTCCACCCAGGGAATCTCTTCCAGTTGCTTGCGGCGCTCGGCCAGGGGAACAAAGAAGACGTTGCGCCCGATATCCTCGCCAAAGACCGGGAGCATCTCCGCGCGGCTCACCTCGGTCAGCCCGGTGGCCTGGATGTTGCCTGCCCCGGCAATGCGGAAGCGCGCGTCGCGGCCCATATAGATTTTGAGGAAATAGGCGCCGGCAGCCAAGCCACCGAGAAAGATCAAGACAACCAGCCCCGCAAACACACGTCCCACCACGCTGGACGGCCGCCACCAGGGGCGATCCGGGTCGCCAAAGACGCCAGACCTGTATCGAGCCGCACCTTGGCGAAGTCGAATTCGACATCGACCGCGCCGGCGGCGACTACCGGTCTTTCGACACGACGCCCGATCCGCGCGGCATAACTTGTGCGGTGGCCTGCCAGGGCGAACAGCGCTGTCGCGCCTGGACCTACCGGCGGCCGGGCTACGGCGCGGCGGTACCGCGCTGTTATCTCAAGGAAGCCATCAAGCCGCCTCGCACCCGCCCGTGCTGCATTTCCGGCGTGGTGCGTTAACGCGCGTTATTGAACCGCGGTGAAGAACCGCGACAGCCGCAAACCGGCCGGCCACGTCCATAGCGGCTGCCGGGCCACGGCAAGATCC
>CAVZNE010000280.1:0-10982 GCA_963776445.1 Terriglobales bacterium | reverse complement strand
TGTCCAGCTGCCGTCGTAGTCCGGCGCCCCGAGGACGAGCTGGTCGCGCCGGGTCACCGGCAGGATCCGTGCCGGCATGTCGGCTTCCGGCAGCAGGCGGGCGAGTTCGTTATGCAGCGACTGGACAGCTTGCGCGGAGTGACTGCAGCAGCAGCGGATGGTTCGCCATCGCCGGGTCGTCGTAGCCAGGCCGTCCGCCAGACCAGGCTGCATTCCCCGCGGCGGCCCGGCGGAACCGGCGCGCTCGACCAGTACGTCAAACCGGCCGTCGCGCAGCATGTGCGGCGTTGCGAGTATGGCCGAGCAGTTGGCCGGCCAGTGGTACGCCAGCCTCACCGGCCTCGGCGACCTGGTCCCCAAGGCCATGCGCGTCTCCGCTCTGCACAAGGTTTACAACACCAATGTGCGCAAGTTTGCCAAGGGCGAAATGGGCGCTGTCAACGGCATCGGCGCCGATGGCACGCTGTTGCACACTAACTCGCAAATGGAAGAGGTGTGGACCGGAGCTACCTTCGCGGTAGCCAGCCACATGATCGCCGAAGGGCTCAAAAGCGAGGGCTTCGCCTCCGCCAAGGGCGTCAACAACGTGGTCTGGCGCGACCGCGGCTACTTCTTCCGCACGCCCGAGGCCTATGAGATCCACGGCCTGTTCCGCGCCAGCATGTACATGCGCCCTGGCTCCATCTGGTCCATGGAGTACGCGCTGGACAAGAAGTAGTGCTTCTCTCAATATCGATTTCGGCACAGCGGACCACGCCTTTCGGGCGCCCCGCTTGGTTTTTGCTGTAGAAAGCCGTCAATCCTCAGTTGAACGGATCGGGAGTAATATGTTCTCAATGGAGGAGCCATGGCAGCAGCGATGAACTATATCAGCATCGAAGAATACCGGAACAGCTCCTTCGAGCCCGACGCCGAGTACGTCAATGGCCAGATCGAGGAGCGACCCGTGGGAGAGAACGATCATTCTGCGTGGCAGGGAGCGATTTATCTCTGGTTCCAACAGCAGGCGCAAACAGGTCAGATTCGAGTCCGGCCAGAACTCCGGGTGCAGGTTGCCCCCGATTGCTTCCTTGTGCCCGACATAACCATCCTTGACCGAAACCGCCCCATCGAGCAGATTGTCACCCACCCGCCTCTCGCGGTATTCGAAATTCTCTCTCCGTCCGATGCGCTCAAGCGCGTCATGACCAAGTGCCGCAACTATGAGCAAATGGGCATTCGGACCATATTGGTCATCGACCCGGACGGGCCAAAGTACAGATACGTTGCCGGGCGGCTTGAGCCGCTGGAGGTTCGTGCTTTCGATATTCCCGGATGCTCCGCTCGCTTCGATCTGGACGAGATCGAGAAACTTATCGACTGAAGCAGGCTCCTCTACGAAGGAAAGGCACGACTCGAGTTAGAGCCGTGCCCCCGGTAACTCCATCGCCTTCCTGCGACGCTCACCCTATTCGTATGCCAGCGCGTCGATGGGGTCCTTGCGCGACGCCATCCAGGCCGGGTAAAGCGCGCCGCACAACGCTCCCGCAAAGGCAATCAGAGCGCCCTTCATAATCCAGAGTCCGGTAATTTCGAAGTGCTGTGTGGGGAACAGGTGCATGATCAGGAATTTCACCCCGTACGTTCCGGCAACGCCCACCAGCACGCCCGCCACCGCCATCACCGCGGTCTCGCGCAGCACCATGCCGATGATGGCCGCCTTGGAGGCGCCCATCGACTTGAGAATGCCGATCTCGCGGGTGCGTTCCAGAATCGCCGTATACATCGACTGGAAAATCACCAGGAATCCTACGATCACAGCAATGCCGGTAACCACATCGAGCGCGATATTGAAACCGGGCAGTCTGTTGGGCGTCATTTGCTCCAGCCACTCGTCGATGGTCTCCACCTGGTTGTCTTCCAGCCCCTTGGTGGCGTGGATCTCCTGGATCACGGCGTTCTCATTGGCCGGACTGTCGCATTTGATGTAAAACAGCGAAGCCTTCCCCTCGGCGGCCATCATCCCGGCCATGGTTGCAATGGGCAACAGCTTGCGCCCCCCCTTGCCGTGCTCCACAATGCCCGAGATGCGGAACGGGTGATTCATGACGTTGATCGTATCGCCCACATGATGTCCGCCATCCGATTGGGCAAAAATATCGTCGATGATCACGTCATCGGGCCCCTGAAATGGTGTGCCCTCCAAAAAAACAAAGGGTTTCAGCGCGTCGAAGGTGGGGTAGTCGATCCCATAGATCACTTCAAT
Organism: Terriglobales bacterium; assembly: GCA_963776445.1. GTDB lineage: Bacteria > Acidobacteriota > Terriglobia > Terriglobales > Acidobacteriaceae > Telmatobacter. The sequence continues at coordinate 8,737 of CAVZNE010000280.1, read as the reverse complement.
CTTGCCGCTCGTGGTCAGGTTTTGAATCACCGGCGCAGCCACAACCACATGCGGCAGCCGCCGGATGGCCTCGATGTTCTTGACCGGCATGGGCGCTCCGCCCACCCCGTTCATGTAGCTGGCATTGGAGGGGCGCAGCATCAGGTCGGCGCCAATGCCGTTGGTGCGCTGTTTCTGGTCATTCAGCATACCCATGAATATGCCCACAATCGACAGAATCATGATGACTTCAATGGCCACCGCCAGAACGCTGATGATGGCGCGCAGCGGGCGGTGCAGCAAATTGGCAAAGACGAGCTTATTCATTCCTGGCATGACTCCGGCGGGCAATACAGAACAGAAAACCCTCCCCTTCAGGGTAACAGCCTGGACCGGTAAAACCCCGCGTCCGGACCGGTTTCAGGACCGGCGGTGGGGGATAGGGAAAGAGCCTCGCCGGCACCGCCCGCAGGAACTGTTGAATTGCTGATCCACAACCGCGGCCCGCCTCTCCATCGTCCCAGGTTAATGAAAAGAAAGGAAGAACCGGCAAATCGCTTTGACTGTAGAAGTCACGCGGTTTATTGTGGATGTGGAAATCCTCAGGGTTTCCGTATCTCGTTTACTGGTTGCTGATGGGAAGTTTTGGAGAAGACCTGCGCATGGAGCGGTTGTCCCGCGGCATTGCGCTCGATCAAATTGCCGCGATCACCAAAATCAGCCAACGACATCTGGTCGCGCTGGAGCAGGACAAGTTTCGCCTGCTTCCTGGCGGCATTCTGAATAAAGGCATCGTACGCGGCTACACCGGAGCTTTGGGCCTGGACCAGCATGACTGGACCGAGCGCTTTCTCCGCGCCTATCTCGCCTCCGGCGAGGGGATCGACGATGACCGCAGTTGGACAACCTTCGCCTCCAACGTCGGCAAAGCCCGCATGATGCACCGCGACGCGGTAGAAATTCGCCTGCGCTGGATCGGCGCCATTTTGCTGTTGTTGGTGGTGGGCGCAGGCGGCTACCTCACGCTGCGCTACCTTGGATTCCGTGCCGGATGGTGGTCCACTCTGATGCCGCCCATGGAAAAAGCCTCCGCCACTGTCCATGCGTACCTGTCCGCGGTTCATGGCTGGTTTGTCCGGGCCGTCTCCTGGCTCAACCGCTGATTCCAGCCCCATCGCTCAATTCAGTTGTTCTGTTCACCTGATCCAGAGCGCCCTTGAGCGTCGATTCCTTCCCGTTCGCTGCGAGTCTTTGCTCCCGTTCGTTCGCGGCAATTATTATTAGAGGATGCATCCCAAGGCGCAGGCCTGACGGTGCTGGCGTGTCCTGTGCAGGAGTGGGTCCGGCGGAAGAGAAAGTTCTTGCTCTCCCCGACGGTGATCCAGCATGAATCGGTCCTTGCCTCAGGCTGCCCAAATTGAATTCCCTGCAATGGGAGGAGTTTTAAGTTGAGCGACCGTTTCTTGTTTACCTCTGAGTCCGTTACTGAAGGCCATCCGGACAAGATTGCCGATCAGATTTCTGACGCCATTCTAGATGCATGCCTGGAGCAGGACCCCTACAGCCGCGTTGCCGCGGAAACCCTGACGGCTACCGGCCTGGTTGTCATCGCCGGCGAAATCACCACCAAGGCTTACGTCGATTTGCAGACCCTGGTGCGCGGTGTGGTGGCCTCCATCGGCTACGACAACGCCCTGTACGGTTTCGACTCCAACACCTGTGCGGTCATCTCGACCATCAACAAGCAGTCCGGCGATATCGCCCAGGGTGTGGACACCGGCGGCGCAGGCGACCAGGGCATGATGTTCGGCTACGCCTCCAACGAGACCCCCGAACTGATGCCTGCTCCCATCTCCCTGGCCCACAAGCTCTGCCGGCAGTTGACCGCGGTGCGCAAGAGCGGCAAACTGCCCTATCTGCGCCCCGACGGCAAGAGCCAGGTCACGGTCGAGTACGACGAGAATGGCAAGCCCGCGCGCATTGACGCCGTGGTCATCTCCACCCAGCACTCCGAGAGCGTAACCAACGAGGAGTTGCACGCCGACATCCTCAAGTACGTCATTCAGGCCGTGCTGCCCTCCGCGTGGCTCGACGAGCACACCAAGTACCACATCAACCCCACCGGGCGCTTCGTTGTCGGCGGGCCCATGGGCGACACCGGCCTCACCGGCCGCAAGATCATCGTGGATACCTACGGTGGTGCGGGCCGTCACGGCGGCGGCGCTTTCTCCGGCAAGGACCCGACGAAGGTCGATCGTTCCGCGGCCTACATGGCCCGTTATATCGCCAAGAACGTTGTGGCCGCCGGTCTGGCTGACCGCGCTGAAGTTCAGCTCGCCTACGCCATCGGCGTGGCTGAGCCGGTAAGCGTGCGCGTGGATACCTTCGGCACCGGCAAGGTCGGCGAATCCAGGCTGACCGAGCTGATCCGCAAGAACTTCTCGCTTACCCCCAAAGGCATTATCGAGAGCCTGAACCTGCGCCGGCCCATCTACCAGAAGACCGCCGCCTATGGCCACTTCGGCCGCAACGATGCTGACTTCACCTGGGAGGCCACCGACAAGGCTGCCGCCCTGGCCGAGCAGGCTGGCCTGAAGGCCGCAGCCAAGTAAGTATCAACTTGGTCTGTATTTCAATCTGGGACAACCGCTCAATCGGTTGTCCCTTTTTCTTTGGTGGCAACCGAATGGTTTGCGTTTCCTTGCATATTGCAATCAAGATGGTGCAAAATCTCTAGCACCATGCCAAAAGACCTTCCTTCTGCAGTGAACGCATATCTCGATAGCAAGAATGCCGACGGCTTCCTTTATAGCGGTCCCATCAGACAAGAAAATGCCGACCGAATGGTGAAACTGATCGATAGTCGCCCGGAGCGGCGCAAGAATGCTTGTCTGTTCATTACGACCTTCGGAGGAGATCCGAATGCCGCCTACAGGATCGGACGCGCTTTAAAGAAAAACTATAAAGATGGCTCACTTTTGGCGATTATCGGTGGCTACTGCAAGAGCGCCGGAACCCTTCTGGTACTCTGCGCAAATGAACTTGCCTTTGGATGCCTTGGTGAACTGGGGCCGCTCGACACGCAGATTGATAAACCGAATGAGATTGCGAGTGCGGAGTCTGGTCTCGACCTCCTTCAGGCACTGCAACAAGTCACAGCATCTTCTTTTGAGTCCTTCGAGCAACAGATGATCAACATTATTCGTCATAGTAATGGGGTCATCACTACCAAGGTTGCCGCAGAGATCGCTTCATCGCTCACTGTCGGAATTTTCAGTCCGATTTCCGCTCAAGTTGACCCCTTGCGACTCGGGGTCGTAAAACGAGCCATCCAGATAGGCTTGGCCTATGGGAATAGACTGAAGAGCAACAACGTAAAACAGCGCACCGTCAAGAAATTGGTGAATGATTATCCCGCGCATGGATTTGTCATTGACCAAAGCGAGGCCAAGGAACTTTTCGAGAGCGTACGAAGCCTTGACGACGATGAAACCTGGATTGTTGAAAAGATGGAGTCTATACTTCGTGTTCCAGCCCCAGAAGGGAATGAGTTCGTTTCTGATCTTCGAACAGATTTCTCCGACCAAAAGCTTGCCCCTGAAGACACGGGCAAAACTGCCGAAGAGAGTAATATTGGAGATGATGATGATGCGGAGCCTAACAATGATCAACGTGGCAACCTGGAGGAGCACGGCGCAGCCGGAGCAACGGGAGAGTGAAAACGTCCCTAGGACTCTTGAGAACCGTCTGCGGGAAGCGCGTGATCAGGAAGCAGCAAAGGAACGTGCTCGTCGAGAGCATGTTCTGAGGCGTCTTGTTCGCGTAGGGTAGCTAAGAGCTTGGTTTTGAAAAGAATGGGACCCCTCATCCAGGGGTCCCATTCTTTTTCCCCTCCCCTGCGTCCATCAAATAGAATTCTTCGGGGCATCTTTTCGTCTCTCGAAAGAGGAGATCTTCATGCGTTATCCCGCACTTGCCGCGCTCGTGCTCGGCATGGCCACTCTGGCCGCCGCGCAAACTACTGCCTGGGACTACCAGGGCAAACGAGGCACTCTGACCTGGGGCAAACTCGACCCGGCTTACAAGGCCTGCTCAGACGGCCACGAACAGTCGCCGATCGACATCCGCGGAGCCCACCTGAACAAGGCATTGCCGCCCATCCAGTTCCACTACCTGGCCGGCGCGGTCACACTTGAGAACAACGGCCACACCATCGAGGTCAAGGTGAACCCGGGCAGTTATATCGTCGTTGGGGGCGTGCGCTACGAGCTGGTCCAGTTCCACTTCCACCACCCCGGCGAGGAGGCGGTGAAGGGCAAGCTGTCGGATATGGACGTCCACCTGGTTCACAAGAGCGCCGACGGCAAGCTGGCCGTGATTGCGGTGCGCTTGAATGAGGACATGGGCATGCCGAATGCCACGCTGGCCACCCTTTGGCAGCATCTGCCCGCCACCGTTGGCGCCCACGAAAAGATTACCGAGATGGTGAATCCCGGCGGCCTGCTGCCCGCCGACCGCGGCTACTGGACCTACACGGGATCGCTGACGACGCCGCCTTGCACCGAGGGGGTACGCTGGTTTGTCTTCGAGCAGGAACTGGGCATCAGCCGCGATCAATTGCGCACGTTCGGCGCCCTCTACAAGATGAATTCACGGCCCTTGCAGGACACACATGGCCGCCGCATCGAGGCCAACGAGTAAAGCCCTACCCCGCCAGCGGGGTCAGCGTCAGCACCAGACCCTCACTCCCGGCGAGGGTCTTCACTTTGATGCCGGTTACGTCTTCGATCAGGTAGTCGGCGGCGTCCAGGGATTCAATGGGATGGGAAAAAGTGGTGGCCACCACCGTGCAGCCGGCGGCATGGCCGGCCCTGGTTCCAGAAGCCGCGTCTTCAAAAACCACGCACTCCTCCGGGGCAAAGCCAAGTAACGCCGCGCCAGCAAGATAGGGCGCAGGATGGGGCTTGCCTTCGGCTACGCACTCCGCTGTGATGAGGCGCTCCGGCACCGGGACGCCGCCCGCAGCCAGCCGCACCCGCGCCAGCCGGTCCGTGGCGCTGGTGACCACTGTCCAGCGATCGGGCGGCAGCGCCTTGAGCAGGTCCAGCACCCCGGGCAGCAGGATAATCCCTTCTGTATCTTCGATTTCCATGTTTTCGATAAAGTCGTTCTCCGTCTGTGCGTCCAGGTCCGGACGCAGCAGGGCGACGGTATCGATGCTGCGGCAACCGTGCGCCACGCGGCAGGCGTATTCCGGATCAATGCCGCGCATCTTGGCCCAGATGGTCCAACTGCGCTCCACCGAACCGATTGAGGAGATGAGAATTCCGTCCATGTCGAACAGAATGGCCTTGCAGGGAATCTGGACAGGAAGTGGGGCTATAGGCAGAGACATGACTCATATTTTAACGGAAGGGCTATTTTGTGCGTCTGGAGGGCATCCGCTCAAAAGAAAAGGCCGGCTTAAAAGCCGGCCTTTTTCGTGAAAAATGCTGCAATTTGGTCATTTTTTGGCGTCTTTTATCGCCGGAAAGGCCACTTTAGGCGTGGTGCTGAAGGTCAAAGCGGCCTCGACCGAGGTTTTCTTGGCGCCGCGCTCGACTTCGTTCTGCTTCAGTGTGGCTGCCCCGTTGGCAATCTCCGCGTCGGCGGTCCAGCGGTCAAAGCGGGCCAGCGGGGCGGGAACCTGTGCGCCGGCAACTCCATGTTTCCACTCGAAGTGAACCGCGCCCTTGGCGGAGGCCATCAGGTCCGTTTCCATGTAGCCGGCGAGATCGACCTTGCCATTCGCTTCAAATGTACCGCCCGACCAGTGCTGCCCCAGCAACTGGCCTACTGCCTGGGGGCTGAGATTGAAGAGCTGGCCTTCGAGCGAATAGGCGGGCTTGTCCTTATCGGTTGCGGGAGTCTGCAAAGAGCCGGTTCCGTGCACGTGGCCGCCCAGCAGGGCGGCATCCAGGCCGGTGATCTCGATGCCCGACGGCAGCATGCGCAGCGTGGCCGTGGCCTCATGGAGGGTGACCGGACCTAGGATGAGGGAGTCTGCCTTGATCGTGCCCTCCAACCGCGGCCAGGCAGGCGCGGAAGCCGCGGGACGCAGCTTGGCAAGCAGAGTCGAGAGCAGGGTGCCGCGCTCATGCGCTCCCAGAATCGCCGCTTGCACTACGCTGGAATCCAGCGCGCCAAGCTGCAATTGAAATTTGGGCAGGCAGGGCTGAGGCTCCGCGCAGTCTTTGGGCAGTTCCAGGGTGGCAGTTCCCTTCACCGGCCCGTAGGAAAAGACCACCGGGTCCCAGCGATTTGCGCTGTTGTCCAGGTGCAGCGTGGCCTGGGCAATCTCCACATGATTGACCAGATAATCGGCCTTCCAGTTGGCGTTGCGCAAGGTCACGGTGCCGCTCAGCCGGTCTCCAGCAACGTCTGCCGGAGCAGCCGATTCGGTCGCGGTGGATGCCGGCAGATTGCTGCTCACATGGATTTTCTGGACAGCCAGCCAGGGACCTTCGGCGGTCAGGTCCACAACGGCAGCATCCCCGGCGAGCGCGTCCAGCGCCGCCGCATCCTGCATGCCGGCCACATGCGCCAGTTCCCTGGCCCGGACAATGGAAACCTGCCCGTGCACCGTCAGTTGATAGCCGGAAAGCGCGAACCGCGAAGTCATGGTCAGCGGAACTGCGCCACCGGCGGGGATGGAAGCCGTGGCGGTCAGCGCTACGGGCTGATTCGCGTCCTGCCCGGACGCCGGCTCCAGCACCAGCCTGGGAATCAGGATGGGGGTTTTGAGCCCGTCGCCGCTCAACTCAAAACCATCCACGATGAAGCTGCCGGTCAGCGGCCCTTGCACAGGCGTATGGACCTTCGCGGAGTGGGCCGAGCCGGCCTTGACAGAACCGGGCTTCCCGGTCGCGGACGGCTTGTCTTGTTTGCTGATTTCAGGCGCGCCGCTCTTGCCGGTTTCCTGCGCGCCGTTTTCAGGGGTGCTGACGGCATATGCGATCTTGCCGCTGACGGTGCCCTTGGCCTCGAGGCCGGGGCCAAAGTCGCTGCGGACGGTGCGCAAGGCATCCAGGCCGGCAGCCACGGGAATCTTGTCGAGCTCAATGGAGAGGTGCGGCTTTGCGCCCTCGCCCGGCAACCCGCCGGCAAGGCGAATATGCCCGTCGCCGAGCGGAGAGTCGCAGAGCAGGTTCTCAACGGAGCGAACGGAATGGTGGTAGTCGAAGCTGCACCGGGCATCAAAGTCCATGGGCGAGGCGGGAGCAAATTCTTCCCGGTGGACGCCGGTGGCGCGCAGCCGGGTCTTTACCTGGGCCGCTTCCGCGGTGCCGTCCAGATGTACTTCGCCGGTGACGTCGCCGCGCCAGCCGGGGTCGGAGCCGAGAATGAGCCGGGTGAGCTGGCCCAGATGAGCCTCGCGCCAATCCAGGTCGAGATGCACCGGCATCTGACGCATTTGCGGCGCCTTGCGGATGCTGGCGTCCAGGCGAACGATGCCGGTATCTGCCAGGTTGAGGCTCACGTCGGTGCGGGCGGGCTGGCCGCGCAACTGGATGCGCCAGTCGCCGGGCTTCTCCTGCCAGAGAGAAAACTTGGTATCGACCAGCGAAAACGGCAGCTTCTCCGCGCCGCTCTTGATGTTGATGCGGGAGTTGGTGGCCTCGATATAGGGCAGCGGCCGGCCCTGGCGCGCGCTGTCTGCTCCCGCGGCCACGGCCGGGGTGCGGAACAGGGCATCCAGATTCCATTGGCCCGTGGGCGTGCGCACCAGGTTCAGGCTGGCTTCGTCCAGGCTCACGCTGCCGATCACCAGCCGCCCGCGCCACAGAGAGAGCAGCCGGAGGTTGGCGGTGACGGTGTTGGCGTGGAGCACCGGCTCTGCGCCATAGGCCGGATCTTCCTCGACCGTGAGGTCCGACAGCACAAACGCCGGACGCGGCAGCAGGCGCATCTCCACCGCGGAGAGGCGCACCGGGCGGCCGAGAGAGGCGGCCATCAGGCGGGTAATCTGGCTTTTGTAATGACTCAGGCTCACCAGCGGGGGCACAATCAGCACCGCCAGGATGGCCACCAGCACCGCCAGGGCCTGCCAAAGCCGCTTGTGTTTCATTTGCCGGCCTTGCAATTCTTGCATCATGTCTTTTCAGAGATCAGAGATCAGTTTTCAGAGATCAGTTTATGGCGTCAGAGATCTGAGATCAGGGATCAGAGATCGGTTCAAGACGTCTCGCCCTGCAGTATAGTTGGACGGACAGCTATCGCATGGAGCGCAACGCGCCGCGCAACTACCAGACGATGAGTCCACCACCAACCCAATGAGACGCGTTCGTAAAATGTCGCCGATGATTCGCCGCTCGCTGATAGGCGTGGCTGGCCTGTTACTTCTGTTTGCGCCGCTGACGCTGGCGGCACAGAACTGCGCGCTCTGCTACACCCAGGCGGCTTCCACCACCGCGCGTTTCATTCATGCCTTGCGCAGCGGAATTCTCATCATGATGATTCCGCCCTTCCTGATGTCGGTCGCATTTACGGTTGTTGCCTACCGCCGACGAAATACCTTCCACACTCCGCAATAGTGCGCCGATCCTTCATTCTTGCCGCTTAGCCAGACTGGCCAAAAAAGCGGCTTGTGCGAATAGGAATGATAGCGCGCATGTGTACACGGATCTGGCGTGGAGTCACTCCTGTTGGAGGAAGTTTCACTTGGCCGTGTAGTCGCTGTACGCCGATGTGGCCATCGCCAACGGGATCGCGAGTGGAT
>CAVZNE010000279.1:0-5632 GCA_963776445.1 Terriglobales bacterium | reverse complement strand
AGGATGGATGCGAGGATAGGCAATTCCAGGTCGAGGGTTTTCGCCTTGTAGGAAAGGGCGCGCAAATCCTTGGGCAAGCAGGATCCTCCAAAAGCAAACCCTGGCAGCAGATAGGCGGTAGAGATGTTGAGTTTCTTGTCCTGACAGAAAATCTTCATGACATCGTGCGAATCAACGCCGAAGGACTTGCAGAGAGTGCCGATTTCGTTGGCGAACCCGATCTTCAGCGCGTGCCAACTGTTGTCGACGTACTTGACCATTTCCGCGGTCTTGAGATTTGTCCGTATCAGCGGAGCATCCAGGTGCTTGTAGAGTTCAACCAGAATCTCGCCACAGGGTGTGGTCAACTCTCCAATGACCGTTTTGGGAGGCGCATTGAAATCCTTGACGGCCGAGCCTTCCCGCAAGAACTCCGGATTGTGGCAGACGCCAAAATCCTCCCCGGCTTTCTTTCCTGAAAACTCTTCCAGGACGGGGATGACGATTTTGTGCATGGTTCCCGGAAGGATCGTACTGCGGATCACGACGCTGTGCCACCCGGTTTTGCGCTTCAGAGTCTCGCCGATTTGTTCGCAAATGCGGCGGATATAGCGGAGATCGAGGTTGCCATTGGTTTGGCTGGGAGTGCCGACACAGACAAAGGAGAGTTCGGTTTCCAGCATGGCCTGAATGGGATTGGTGGTTGCGCGCAGCCGGCCCGACTTTACATTTGCGGCGATAATCTCGCCAATTTCGGCCTCGATGATGGGAGACAGTCCTTGATTGATAAGATCGACTTTTGTCTCTACCGGGTCGACACCAACGACCTCATGCCCATTCTGTGCGAGACAGCCAGCTGAAACCGCACCGACGTAACCCAATCCAAAGACGCTGATCTTCAACGCGCTTTCCTTTCCGTCCTGCGAATAACCTGTGGTAAAAGTCCAGTTTCCAAAAGGCACGACTGTAGTCGTGCCGTAAAAGCTTAATAATCGACGCGTCCTTAGCCGCTGAGGGATGATCTTCTCGTAATTCCGACTTTCGCCACAGGCTACTAAGAAGCAATTCTATAAGATTCGCCCACAGCTACTACCTTGACATAGGAGAAAGGGAATCTGCCGGGTAAATGCGGGGTGCTCCAATCATAGGTTTCACGCGGGATCCAAGGTGCGATCAAAGCGATTGGGAACTCTTTCTGCGCAGGCTTCAACTCTCCGTTGCGGTTCGAATCGAAACCATCTCGCGCAGAAGGCCAGTTAATCTCAGTATCGGCGAAAAACCACGATAAAGGACGACAATTCCACCGATGTACAGGACCCCAAAGGTCAGGGAGACGGAGGCAACCCGCATTGCCGCGCCACGCGCACCCGAGGCCTCGGATAAAGACGCCAATCTTGAAAAGAGCAGGCTGGTCGCGAGGCCCGCCAGCAACGATGCCGCTATATACTTCCACATCACGGCAAGCATCGGTGCAATCCCAAGGCCGATCGGATTGCCTGCGTACCACAGCGCCGGAACACTCAATATCCAGAAAGACACGCACCACGCGACGGCGATGCCTTGCGGCCCCCACGGTAGGCCGCAAAGAAACAGCAGACTGGTTACAACCCACTCCACGATTCCCCAACGAAACCAGCGGTCTGCTCTGCCGATGGAGAGGTGGATCCAGCCGTGGGTTCCATAGAGGATCATGGCCCCAATTCCGGGGGCAAAGTAGGTGAAGATTTGCCCGGCTTGCTCCCAACGGGGGCCGAGCAGAAGGCGAATCAGATCCTTGCCTATCAGGGTAAGATCGCCTGCAAGCCCCATGCCCAGAAAGGCCATGACTGCCATGGAGCCGAGCAGGTAGCGGCGGTATTGAGTGCGGTCGCCTTGCACCCTGCTTAATGCCGAGACCGCGACCACGGTGGTTGCAGCTACAAGTTGGCCTGCGGCTAGGGCAAATAAGTCGTAAGCCTTTTTGTAGAAACCGAGCGAGTGCGCGCCAAAGCGCCAACCAACCAGAAGGTTGTCGGTGTTTCGCGTGCAGTAGTTAATGCTGAATCGCCCGTAGGTGTGTAGGGCGTATTTCAGCATCGCGCCTGTTCCGGAAGCATAGCGGGGATGGCAAGGAGACCATTGGCACAGAAGCCAGGCACCCACCGCGGTGCTTAACGGCAGCGTGCAGGCGCCCAGCACCAGTGCCCAGTAACCCCACCCTGCCCAGCTAAATAAAATTGAGATCAGCAGTGCGACGACCTTGGCTATAAGATCGTTCACGGATACTGCCCGGAAGCGCATCGCTCGTTTGAGCAGTGCCAGGTGCACAACCGACGAACTGCTGAGGAAGATTGTTGCCGAAATCCCGACCACGATTGGCGCAACCTGGGTCTCGCCAAAAAAACTCGCCACCAACGAAGCCGCGGCTGCAAAGCCGATGGTAAGCGCCAAACCGCAGCCAAGATTGATCCAGAACAGATTGCTGGCCAGGGTGCGATCAAGATTGTCACGCTGAATGATTGCTTCGGTGATTCCATTGAACCCGCAGTTGGAGAGCAGTAAGCTGAATGTCGTTGCCATGGCAACCAAGCCGAAGTCACGCGGGGTAAGAAGGCGCGCCAAAATGGCAGTGGCCATGATTTGGATTGCCAGGGCGACGCTGCCGGAAAAAATCGTCATTCCGGCACTTCGGACCGCCAAGCGCCGAAGTGCAGCTCCACCCCCTGGAACGGATGGTGCGAAGGAACCATTCGAATCAAAGGGTTTCAATCGAGCTCCTGAGCAACAGTTTCGGTTTACGCCAACGCGGATTCTTTTCCCGTATGAAATGGGTCTTGAACGCCATCTCCGCAAGCCAGTATACAGCCCCAGTCTTACCGAAGAATTCGGACGCGTCTTGAGAATATCGTCTGCGTCAGTATGAGTTGTTGCGAGCAACGCGTCGCATCCAATATTCGAGCTGGATGCGGTTGAGGTGACGGCTATCACCGGAAAGAACCTTCGCAGCGTCTAATACTCATGATATTTACCGATTCCTGGTTGCGCAGCACCCGTTCAGTCTGCTTCCCGAATCTCGAGGTTGAGGAGGAGTGCGAGTGCATCGACTCAAGAGAATTCGGGACTGCCAAGCGAAAAGGGGAGCCGTCAGTTTCAGGGTGCGGTCACGGCTTCCGGCATGAACTGGGCTGGTTGAAAATCGCGAAACCGGCTTGCTTCGCTTTATCCGCGCTTGAGCGGTGCAGTCGCGGCTCCAACCGGGCTGCAAACAGAGCGAGCCGATGACAAGGACGACCCTGCTGCTATGGCTTGAAGGGGTCAACAGGAGAACCCATCCATGAAATGTCGACTTCTCTTCCTGCTTGCGGTGTTCAGCCTCAATGCCTATGGACAGGCATGGTCCACGTTTATCGATTCTTCGCGGGCCATAGATTGGACCAACGCCGGATTTTCGATACCAAACTATACAATCAACTGCCCAATTCAGCCATCGCTTACTGCCAATCAGCCGGCTGCCGCGACCGCTAACACCGCGGCAATCCAACGTTCCCTTGCGTCTTGCAACGCATCGCACAATGTCGTCAATATCCCTGGGGGCACCTACTATGTAGCCGGGTGGACCTATAGGCCTCAGGGCAAGCAAGTAGTGCGCGGGGCCGGGCCAATGTCTACCATGATTCATCTAACAGCCGAGGTCGGTTGCGGTGGAATGTCGCATGGTATCTGCATGATAAGCGGTTCGCCGACATATAACGGCAGTGATGATGTGAAGCCCCCAGCCGGCAGGCAGCAGTGCCTCTGGACGGCAGGATATGCCCAAGGCTCGAAGAGTATCACTCTTGGTAACTGCGGAAGCGTCCCTCCTGCAAACCACATGATCGTTTTAGATCAAGCCAATGACATCGGGGATACGAACGGAATACGAGTCTGCGACAGCGACGCCACAAATTGCACGTACGAGAGAAGGGGAAACTTCGATGGTCGAAGGACAGGCGGCGTCACGCGTTCCCAGCAGCAGGTCGTCTATGTGACCCGAGTTATGCCCAGCGGAAAAGGCTCGTACCTAGTCACGCTATCGGCCGGAATCTACTTCGGCAATATTCGAGCCGCGCAGCTTCCAGGTGCATGGTGGTCAGGTTTCGTTGGAAATGACGGGCTCGAAAATATGACCCTTGACGGAAGCGGAATCTCCGATGGAACTGTGGGGATGTATGACTGCTACCAATGCTGGGTGAAGAACGTTCGGTCACTCAATGCAGGAAGAAATCATATTCTGCTCTTCCAGAGTGAGCAGGATGTAATTAGAGATAGTTACTTTTATCAATCCCAATCGCATTACTCTACAAGTTACGGAGTGGAGCAGGAGGAATCCTCCGGCATTCTTGTGGAAAACAATATCTTTCAACAGACGACCGTCCCCATTATGTTCGGACAGGGTTCTGGTTCTGTCATTGCCTACAACTACATGATCGATGACGTGTACACGGGCTCTGCTCCCTGGGCGCAGGCCTCTTACTATGCGCACGGTGCGGGAAGTAGTATGAACCTTTGGGAAGGCAACAACTCCTTGGGCATCTGGGCCGATGACGCATGGGGATCGAGCACATCGGGAACCTATTTCCGCAACATGCTGATCGGATGGCAAAGCAGGAAATCAGAGGCAATGTTTCCGATTGCGCTCCGCAGTTGGAATCGAGCCTTCAACATAATAGGAAATGTGCTGGGGCAACCGGGCTTTCACAATCAATACCAGGCTTATGCGACCTCATCCGGCGGTGGTGTCGGATCGGCAAAGGCAAATACGAGCATCTTCGAACTTGGCTGGTCGGACCATGGTGGATTGGGAGTTTGCACCACTCCGCCTACGTGCGATCCATTTGTATATTCCACTCTCATGCGCTGGGGTAACTACGACACGGTGACGCGCGCCGCCCGATGGGACTCCGCGGAAGCGTCACCGGCCGCGTCTGCTTATGTGAGTGCGAACTTCACTGCATCGTATTTCAGTACGTTGCCGCACGCGCTGCCTGCGTCCTTGTACTATCATTCCAGGCCTTCCTGGTGGCCTGCATCGAAGGCATGGCCTCCGGTCGGACCCGATGTGGCGTCTGGCAACCTGGGTATTTGCAGCGGATCATACCAAGGTGCACAGGCGGCAAAATCATCCCAATGCAAGGGAGGCAGTTGGCGTAGCGATTGGGCGGGTCACGCAAACTCGATACCGGCGCAGGATTGCTATCTGAGTGTGATGCACGGCCCACCGGACGGGACCGGGAATCTTCTCAGCTTCGATGCCGACCTGTGCTATGGGGCCAAGTTAGCTACTCCGGCCGGCTTGGCTGCGACGCCGCGTTGAGATGACGGTTACCGCGCCGACGCATTCTCGATGTCTAGAATTTCTGGCGGCGGGAGATCAGGCTTCGGATCTCGGCGCAGGGTCCACAGCATGATCGAGGTGAGGGCTTGCGCCTTTGCGTCCCAACTCAAGCATTCTTTAGCGTAGGAAACGGCCTGCTGCCCTAACCGCTCAAGACGATTCCGGTCTTCGGCTAAGCCGCGCAGAATCTCCGCAATCTGTGAAACTACGTCGGACTCATTGGTGAGGCGAACCTTGCACCCAACTCCGGGGTGGACAATATCTCCGGGCCCGCCGAAATCCGCGACCACAGGCACCACG
>CAVZNE010000278.1:0-4027 GCA_963776445.1 Terriglobales bacterium | reverse complement strand
CGTTTCCAGCATCAGTTCGGGTTCGCCCTTCACCGTCTTCAGCGGAATTCAGCAGACTGGCGCGGGCTCGAACGGCGTCGATCGCCCCGACCAGATCGCCAAGCCGCAGCTCTCCACGGCGCGCAAGGATCGCCAGGACTACTTTGGCCAAGGCGCGAACAATGCGTCGACTTACTTCTCCATTCCCATCCATGTGGCTGGCGGCACAGGGCCGAACCAGGGCCGCTTCGGAAGCTTAGGCCGCGATACCTTCCGCGGACCGGCGTTCTATAACTTCGACTTTGCGTTCATCAAAGACACGCCTTTCGGCCGCCGCAAGAGCGGCGCCGAACTGGTGAACCTGCAGTTCCGCAGCGAGTTATTCAACCTGTTCAACATTGTCACCATGGGGACTCCGGCCAACATACTCAATGGCTCCGGGTTTGGCCAAATCAGCAAAACCGCCGGCACCTCGCGGCAGATCCAGTTTTCGCTCAAGCTGATTTACTAGGGCGCGATTCAAAATGCCCATAAAGGGATTGACCACCAGCCGTCAGGGGCTAAAGCCCATCGTTTTAGTGTCTTTTGCGGCACGACTAAAGTCGTGCCCTGACACAATACTTATTCTTGAAACACGCATCTAGTTGTTGAGCATTCCTCCGGTTTGCCGCACCGGACAGCGTTTGCTATAAAGGGTGCGGCATGGCGGGCAGCTTTTGCCGCGCCGCAGAGTGAGGAGATTGCATGACTTTCAGTCGATCCGCAAATCTAGCCAGCGTCCTGCTGACGGGCATGGTATTTACCTTTACCATCCAGACCTTATCCGCGCAGCAACCGGCCGCTCCCGCAACGGCCCCCGCACTCACCAAGCCCGAGGCCGTGGGCTTTTCTTCCGCGCGGCTGGAGCGGGTGCACGCGCTAATGCAGCAGGCCGTGGACGAGAAGAAGGTGGCCGGCGTGGTCACCATCCTGGCGCGCCACGGCAAAGTGGTGGACTATCGCACCTACGGCAAGCTCGACATGAATACCGGCACGCCCATGGTCAAGGACGCCATCTTCCGCGACTACTCCATGACCAAGCCGGTGACCGGCGTGGCCATGATGATTCTGTATGAGCAGGGCAAGTGGCAGCCTTCGGATCCCATTGCCAAATACATTCCCGAATTCGCGCACCTGAAGGTCTTCAAGGGCGTGGATGCGGACGGCAAGATGATTCTGGTGGACCCGGACCACGCGCCCACCATGCGCGAGCTGATGAGCCACACCGCGGGCTTCACCTACGGCTTTTTTGGCAACTCGCCGGTGGATGCCATGTACCGCGACCAGAAGGTTCTGTCGTCGAAGAACCTGCAGGAGATGATCGACAAGCTGGCGAAAATACCGCTACTCTATCAGCCCAGCAAGGGCTGGACCTATAGCGTGTCGATGGACATTCAGGGTTACATCGTCGAGAAGCTCTCGGGCCAAACGCTGCCCACGTTCATCAAGGAGAATATCTATAAGCCGCTGGGCATGAAGGACTCTGGCTTCTATGTGCCGCAGGACAAGCGCAAACGGTTTGCCGCTCTCTACCAGGTGAATGCCGCGGGCGGTCTGGATGCCGCTCCAACGGAAGGCGGCTTGCCTGCCGACTACACCACCGAACCAACTCAGCCTTCAGGCGGCGGCGGCATGGTTTCTACCGCGGAAGACTACTATCACTTTGCGCAAATGCTGGCCAACGGCGGGCAGTTGAACGGCACGCGCATCCTGGCGCCGGCCACGGTGAAGCTGATGACCTCAAATCACGTGCCGGTCAGCCTGCTTACCGGCGAATTCGGCATCGGCCACCAGATCATGCGGCCCGGTTTCGGCTACGGCTACGACTGCGCCGTGGTCTTCGATCCGCCGGAGGCCGACCTGCCCATGGGCAAGGGAACCTTCTTCTGGGACGGCGCCGCCGCCACCTGGTTCTGGGTCGATCCCGCCAACGACGTGGTTTTTGTGGGAATGGTGCAGCGCATGGGAGGAGGCCCGAACGGCTTCAATCTCGAGCACCTGAGCCGCTCGGTTGTGTATCAGGCTCTGGTCGATCCGGCGAAATAAGCGCTTGCCGTAAATGAAATCGGGTGCCCCATCCTTGCCGCGTCCTTGTTTCTGCGGCAAGGGTGGGATAGCAGCGCAGCCTACTTCAGCAACTCCAGCGCCATGGCGCTCATGGATGTGACTCCGGTTCGGATCGCCGGCTCATAGACCGGCGCAAACAGCGCGGAGTGAAGACCGGGGAGCGCTACGCCGGATGTACGGCTCTGCGCCAGCTTGTCCGGATCGGCCGCGCCCAGCCAGTACATCGTCATCGGAATCTTACCATCGAGCGAAAACTGGCCCACATCCTCGCTGCCCATGATGGCGTGAGCAGTCAGAACGTGCTCATTGCCCAAGGCCGACACAGCCGCCGTGCGCAGACGCTCAGCCAGTGCCGCATCGTTATAAGTTGCGGGCGTGCTTTCGCCCAAAGTGACTGTCGGCATGCGGTCCGCGGGGATGCCGTAAGCCTCCGCAAGCCCCTGCGCGGTGCGGCGTACGGCGGCAACGATCTGGTCGCGCACGGCCGGCGAGTAGGTGCGCAGCGTCAGCCCCATGGTCACTTCGTCGGGAATGATGTTGTTCTTTGTTCCGCCGTGAATGGTGCCCACGGTCAGCACGGCAGGCTGCTGCGGATCGATCTGGCGGCTGACAATGGTCTGGGCCAGCAGCACAAATTCGGCGGCCAGCACAATGGGGTCCTTGCCGGCCTGGGGAGCGGAGCCGTGCCCGCCGATGCCGCGAACGACGACATTGATGGTGTCGGAGCTGGCCAGCAGCGGCCCGCCCTTCAGCGCGATGGAGCCAGCCGCCACATCGTTCGAGTCGTGCTCGGCAATCACAAAATCGGGCCGTCCGAAGCGCTCGTACAGATGATCGGCCAGCATGGCCGCCGAGCCCTGAATGATCTCTTCCGCGGGCTGGCCAATCAGCATCAGCGTTCCGTGCCACTGGCTCTTGCGCTCAACCATCTCACGCGCCGTGCCCAGCAGTACCGTCGTATGCAGATCGTGGCCGCAGGCGTGCATCACGCCCACCTGCTGGCCCTGCGCATTGGAGGTTTTCACGGTGCTGGCGTAGTCCAGGCCGGTTTTCTCCTCCACAGGCAGAGCATCCATGTCGGCGCGGATCAGCAGCCGCGGGCCGGGACCGTTTTCCAGCAATGCCACCACGCCAAAGGCTTGCCCGCCGTCTTCGAATTTTCCCACGTGCTCGGTCACCGTATAACCCAGTTTGCGCAGCGCGGCCGCCTCATAGGCCGAGGTCTTTTCTTCGTGCCGCGACGCAAACGCAACACCATTGCTCACCGTCGGCCCAATCCGCATTGATGGCATCAGCCCGCAATACGGGCACACCCATGCAACAGCCGACACCCTTTTTGCCACATTCCTCGCCAACTACCGTACCCGCAACAATTTAGGCCAAGAACCACTGTCACCACAACAAATTGCCCAGCTCCTGACAAGCGATGAGTTTGTCGCCACCAAACAGGCAGTCCTCACATCAACCAACAACCTACTCATCACCGCCGCCGGCGGCCTAAGCGGTCTATTTGTCCACCACGTTATCCAGAAAATAACAAACCGGCCAGCTCACCTTCGACGCTATCACCGTCAACCAGCTTTTAAACCTCCTGCTACCACTCAACCCCAACAGCGATGCCGCCATCCTGTGGCGCCACGGTGCGGGGATTCCTGATTCTGTTATTACCACCATCTGCAACCTAGCCTTCCTCGTCGATATCGCCATGGAGGTCTACCTCGCCGTCAAAGAGACGGCCGATCCTACCATCACCCCGCTCTACAGCCAGGTCCTTGTCGGGCTGGCCAATTACCTTTCACGCGGGTACCTGCGCCTTCCAAGCGTAACCAACAAGCCACATAGCCCAAAATCTTGACTTGCTCAGGCATAACCTGGGAGTCTGGTGGTGTATCATTTTTAGAAAAAGGAGAATCTGAAATGAAGCCATCATACCAAGCGTACA
>CAVZNE010000277.1:0-9289 GCA_963776445.1 Terriglobales bacterium | reverse complement strand
GACTTCCGCGAAAACCCGCAGCAACTGGGCGATGTGCTGGTCACCGGCAGTAATGGCGCACAGGTGCCGCTGAGCAAAGTCGTCAATATCAAGACGACGCTCGGGCCCTCGATGATCAGCAGCGAGAACGGTCTGTTGCGCGGGTCTGTACTGCTGAATGTGCATGGCCGCGATGTGGGCGGCTTTGTGGAGGAGGCGCAGCGCGCCGTGGCAACCAACGTAAGAATGCCTTCGGGTTATTACGTGGAGTGGAGCGGCCAGTACGAAAACCAGATCAGCGCGCGCAAGCGGCTGGAGTTAGTGATCCCCCTGGTTTTAGTGGTGATTTTTGTACTTCTATATCGCACCTATGGCTCAGTAAAAGAAGCGGCGCACGTTCTGCTGGCCGTTCCTTTTGCGCTCACCGGAGGAGTTTTTCTGGTGAAATTGATGGGGCTCAACTTCTCTGTCGCCGTGTGGGTGGGCTTCATCGCGCTGTTCGGAACCGCGGTGCAAACCGGCGTGGTGATGGTCATCTATCTGGAGGAAGCCGTGGCGCGACGAACGGCAGCGGACGGCAAACTGACGCGCATCGGCTTGCATGAAGCGGTGATGGAAGGCGCTCTGTTGCGGTTGCGTCCCAAAGTCATGACCGTAGCCACGGTGGTTGCGGGGTTGCTGCCGCTGTTGTGGTCCACGCGCACAGGCGCGGAATTCATGAAGCCGCTGGCGGCGCCGGTACTGGGCGGAATGTTAAGCTCGCTTGTCCATGTACTGATCGTGACGCCGGTCCTCTTTACCTGGCTGCGGGAGCGGGAACTTTAATTGGAGCCGGTTCGTCTGTTTGAAGGAGCGCGCATTGAACCGCGCCACGTGGAACGCCTCATTTCAAGGTCTTTCAGCATCGGCCGGCACACCTCCATGCCGCCGCTGAAAGACCTTCTTTTTCTTCGTTCCTTTGACTCCAGACCGTGCGGATGACTCGGCCTATTCCTCTTTGGTTCCGAGCCGTGCCACGCTGAATTGCGCTCCGGCAAACAGGATCAACCCCGACACATAAGCCCAGAACAGCAGTCCGACCGAAACATAGAACGGCCCGTAAAGCGCCTTCAAATCCATGTGCGGCAGCAGGGCGACAAAGAGGTACTTGGCGAACAGCCAGACAATCCCCGTCACGATCGAAGTGCGCATGACGTACCTGGGCGGCACCTTGCGGTTGGGCAGCAGCCAGTAAATGGAAAAGAAGAACAGAATCGAGGCCACGCCGGTGGAAAGGGCCAGCCACAGGTAACTGATGCCTTCAAAGAGGAAGTTATCCGTGTGGTGGAAGAACACGAAGGTCAGCAGTTCGCGTTCCCATGCGCTGAGCAGAATGCTGGCGAGGGCCAGCACCACCATCAGGATGGCCAGCCCGAAGGCCACCACCTGGTTAGCGAGATAGTTGCGGCTCTTGGTCACTCCCCAGGCCTGGTTGAGCGCCACCTCCAGGGGAAGAAAGATACCCGTGCAGGCGACGAGAATCATGACCAGCGACAAGACCTGCACACCCTGGCGCGACGCAGCGGCCTGCAGATTGATGGCCACAAACTCCTGGTTGGAGGGCATGAAGTAGTGCACCATGTCGCTGACCACACTGACCATCATCGGCGAGTGAAAGACCGACTGCGCCAGCGTATAGAGCAGCACGATAAAGGGAATGAACGACAGAATGGCGTTGGCCGCCACGCTGAAAGCGAAGGTATGCACCTCGCTGTCGAGCAGATAGCTGACCAGCGCCGTGCCGTCCTTGCGCCAGAGGTACCACTTGGACTGCGCGACGGGGGCCGCAGGGTTTTGACTGCCGGCCCGCTCGGCCGCCGGCTCGGCTGGAGTACCGAAATTTGAGTCGTCTGCCACGAACTACTCCTTCTCTGATGCCGGGCGTCTTTTTGAAGCCCCGGCGCTCAGCAAAACCGTCTGCGGGTAAAAACCGCATTTCCGCATGTGTACATCATAGAGATTAGCTGTTCCGGACTGTCCGTGCCGGGATTCCCCAAGCCGCGGAGGTGCCGCCAGAAACTGCTCCGAGTTATTCCGGCAGGCCGGTTGACCGGTGCAGCTTTGCAAGCGCCCAGCGGGCAGCCGCGCGCAGGCCCTCGTCCGCGGACTCCGCACCCTTCTCCAGCCAGGGCGCAAACCGGGCCAGGCGGCTGTTTCCCATCGCGATGGCTATGTTGCGGCGCAGACCCAGGAACTGTGCCCGGCGCACCGGCGAGCCGTTGAAGGTGCGCTCGAAGTCCGCCTCTTCCAGTTGCGCCAGCCAATCAAGCGCCGGGTTGACCAGTTCCGCGCGCGGCTCCAGTTCGGGGTCCGCGCCGATGGGCGCCTTGCGGTTCCAGGGGCACACATCCTGGCAAATATCGCAGCCAAAAACCTGGCGTCCCATACCCTCCATCAACTCCTCGGGAACGGGCCCGCGGCGCTCGATGGTCAGGTAGGAGATGCAGCGCGTGGCATCCATCTGGTAGGGCGCAATCAGCGCGCCGGTGGGGCAGGCCTCGAGGCAGCGCCGGCAACTTCCGCAGCGGTCGGGTTGTATCGCGGGTACTTTTTCTTCTTCGACCGGCAGTGAAGTTATTAGCACCGCAAGAAAGCCATAGGACCCCAGCTTGGGATGAATGAGGCAGGTGTTCTTGCCGGTCCAGCCCAGTCCGGCAGCCGTGGCCAGGGCGCGTTCCACCACCGGGCCGGTATCGACATACGTCCGCGCCTCGAAATCGCCGAACTCATCGTGCAGCCGCGTTTCCAGCGCGCGAATCCGCTTCAGCAGCACCTTGTGATAATCGCTGGGCCGGCGCTGCCCGCCCGCATCCGTGCGGCTGGACCAGGCGTAGCGCGCAATCCAACCTGCATTTGCAGCGGCCGGATCTGTGGAACGAGGCTGCGCGCTGTGGTAACTGGCAAAGCAGACAAGCGCCGACCGCGCCCAAGGGAAGGGATTCGCTACACGCGCGCGCACCAGTTGCCCGTCTTCACCACGCCGCTCAAGATAGTGCATGCTTCCCGAGCGGCCCGCAGCAACCCACGCGGCAAACCGCGCGGCGTCTCGCGCTTCCCCAGCATGAGGAAGCGCCACCAGCCCGGCCTCGCTAAAACCGGCCTCAAGCGCACTGGCGCGGACGCGGTCTCTGGTCAATCGAGCGGTCGGGCCGGGTTCGGGGATGAAAGCGGAATCGGACATGGAACTGGGGGCGCTCCTGTTTGCGTATTTACTGGTGGCGCGAAGCATCGGCTGTCATGTTCATTTTCGGACGCCGGATGCGAATTCGCACACCGGGGGCCTGGTCAGCGAATTCTGGATTGCCTGTATCCCTCGCGATTTGAGCATATTCCCTTCGTGCAACTTTGGCCGTCAAGGTGCAGGTTCTTGTCGGCAGGTAGAGTTTCAGGCTTCCCAAGGAGGTTTTTATGTACAACACAAGATCCAAACCGAGAACGGCTGTGGCCATGGAGGCCGCGGAAATGACCGAGCTGGTACGAGGCAACGAGCAGGCGCTGCTGCAGCGGGTGGCCCCGCTGACGGCCCGGCAAAACGTGTGCCTGGACATGAGTTCCGTGGAGCGGATTGACGCGGCCGGCATTGCGGCGCTGATCTCGCTTTACGCGTGCGCGCGCGATGCCGGCCACCGTTTCTCGATTTGCGGCGCATCGCATCGGGTGGCGGAAATTCTGAATTTGGTGGGATTGGACCGGATTCTTGAATCCCACAATGTGATGTTAAATTCGCATACCGGACTGCGGACGGAACGGCCCGCCGCTTGAAAGCGGCCATTCCATCTGCTTTTTTCATTTCGAGGTCCAACAATGTACCGCATTATGGAAGTAAGCTCCGAAAAGTGGTCCGATTTGTTTTCTTCATTGAATCGTCTGTGACGATGGGCACAGGCAATCGTCTTGCGTCGGGGCTATTTGTACTTGCGTCTCATGAATGCCGCAAGACGAAGTCGGATGTCTGAGTGACACGCACGCCCCCAGCCGGGTAGTTGCCTATTTTCGCGCTGGACCTACGTTCCGCCACCCTCTCATATGGATCGCCGTTGCGGAATCCTACATACGGAGGAACATCCCATGACGCAGGGCGCTATGGATCAGGCGCTTGCCGGCCAGGCAAGCATGACGTCAAACACAACCAAGTATGTGTATTTCTTCGGCGGCGGAGCTGCAGACGGCAACGGGCGCATGAAGGATGTGCTGGGTGGCAAGGGTGCCGGCCTGGCGGAGATGACCAACGCTGGATTGCCCGTACCTCCGGGATTCACCATCCAGACCGACGCCTGTCGCGAATACATGCGCGGCGCCAGCAATGCCGAGATGAATGCCGAGATGCTGATCGCACTCGAGCGGCTGGAACGGCTGCAGGGACAGAAGCTGGGCCAGGGAGAGAATCCCCTGCTGGTCTCGGTTCGCTCCGGCGCCAAGTTCTCCATGCCCGGCATGATGGACACCATTCTCAACCTGGGCCTTAACGATCAGGCCGTCGAAGCGCTGGCGAAGCGCAGCGGCAATCCCCGTTTTGCCTATGACTCCTATCGCCGCCTGATTCAGATGTTCGGCGACGTCGTGCTGGAAATGGGAAAAAAGAAGTTTGAGCACATCTTCGACACCATCAAGGAGCGCGAGGGCGTGAAGTACGACTACGAACTCCAGCCCCAGGCGCTGAAGGATGTGATCGTCGAGTACAAAAAGCTGGTCAAGAAGGAAACCGGCAAGGAGTTTCCGCAGGAGCCTCTCGATCAATTGGTCGCGGCCCGCGATGCCGTTTTCCGGAGCTGGAACAACGACCGCGCCAAGACCTATCGCCGCATCAATCACATCGACGACTGGCTGGGCACAGCGGTCAACGTGCAGGCCATGGTATTCGGCAACCTGGGTGAGAACTCCGGCACCGGCGTCGGCTTCACGCGCAATCCCGCCACTGGCGAGCATGTCTTCTTCGGCGAGTATCTGATGAACGCGCAGGGCGAGGACGTGGTTTCCGGCGTCCGCACGCCGCTGCCCATCAGCGAACTGGAGCGGGTCATGCCCAGGGTGTACGAGCATCTGCGCTCGATCACCTGGAAGATGGAAAAGCACTATCGCGATATGCAGGACTTCGAGTTCACCATCCAGGATGGCAAGCTCTATATGCTGCAGACCCGCAACGGCAAGCGGACCGGCCTGGCCGCAGTGCGCATCGCCATCGACATGGTTCGCGAGGGACTCATCACGCAGGAGGAAGCCATCTTCCGCGTCGAGCCCAACCAGTTGTATGACTTCCTGGTTCCCCGCCTGGTGGAAAAGGGCGAAAAGGTGGAAGTGTTGGCCACCGGCCTGCCGGCTTCTCCGGGCGCCGCTGTGGGCCAGATCGTCTTCAGCGCGGAAGACGCGGTCAAGTACCACAACAACGGCACCTACCGGACCATCATCCTGGTTCGCGGCGAAACCACCCCGGAAGACATCGCGGGCATGGAAGTCGCGGCCGGCATTCTGACCTCGCGCGGCGGCATGACCAGCCACGCGGCTGTTGTGACCCGCGGCATGGGCAAGTGCTGCGTGGCCGGCGCCGGCGAATGCACCGTGAACGAAGCCAAGAAGGAACTGACGGTCAAGGGCCACACCTACAAGCAGGGCGACTGGATTTCGCTGGACGGCACCACCGGCCGCGTGATCGCAGGTCAGCTGAAGACTCTGCCTGCACAGCCCGACGATCCGGATCTGGTGAAGTTCATGAGCTGGGTTGACCCGGTCCGCCGTCTGCGGATTCGCGCCAACGCCGACATTCCTCGCGACGCCAAGCAGGCTCGTCTGTTCGGCGCCGAAGGCATCGGCCTGTGCCGCACCGAGCACATGTTCTTTGCGGAAGACCGCATCGGACACGTGCGCGACATGATTCTGGCCGACAATGAGGCGGATCGCCGCGAAGCTCTCAAGGCGCTCCTCCCCATGCAGCGCGCCGACTTCGAAGGTCTGTTCGAGACCATGGAGTCGCTGCCTGTCACCATCCGCCTGCTCGATCCTCCGCTGCACGAGTTCCTGCCCCAGCGCGACGATCTGCTGGTTCAGATTGCCCGTCTGGAAGAGACCAAGCCCCGTTCGTCCAAGCTGAAGGAACTGCGCATTCTGCTGGCGCGCGTTGAGGAACTGCATGAAGTCAATCCCATGCTGGGCCTGCGCGGCTGCCGTCTGGGCATCACCTTCCCCGAGATCACCGAGATGCAGGCGCGCGCCATTTTTGAGGCCGCGGTCAACGTCAAGGTGAAGGGCGGCGATCCGCACGTCGACGTGATGGTTCCGCTGATTGGATCCATCGAGGAAATGCGCCACCAGGCCAACATCATCCGCCGCATTGCCGCTGACGTCTTCAAGGAGAAGGGCAGCACGGTGGAATACCTGGTAGGCACCATGATCGAACTGCCGCGCGCGGCTCTCACCGCCGACCAGATCGCCGAAGAGGCCGAGTTCTTCAGTTTCGGAACCAACGACCTTACCCAGACCACCTTCGGCATCTCGCGCGACGACATCAACCACTTCCTGCCGGCCTATATGAAGGCGGGCATCTTCAAACACGATCCCTTCGCCACGCTCGATCAGGCGGGTGTGGGCTTGCTGGTGAAGATGGCCACGGCCAAGGGACGCAACACGCGGCCTACCCTCCAGGTGGGCATCTGCGGCGAGCATGGCGGCGATCCGGAATCCGTCAAGTTCTGCCACAAGATCGGCCTCAACTACGTCTCCTGCTCGCCCTTCCGTCTGTTGACGGCCCGGCTGGCAGCGGCGCAGGCGGCTCTGCAGGAATTGCAGGGCGGCGGGGACGTCCACAGCAACAGCTAATCCACTCACCCGCATCACGCAGCAAGGGCGCGGCCAACCGGCTGCGCCCTTGCTGCGTCTGGTGGCAATATGAAAACGTACACTACGTACTCTTTTAGGTGTACATAATGGTACACTGAGGGCATGGAAGTCCCTATCACTCAATTTCGGCGGGAGATCTTCGACCTGGTGAATCGGGCCATGGCGGGGAGCGAGGTTTGGGTCACCCACAAGGGCCGGCGGTTCCGGATCGCCCCCGAGGGCCAGTCCACAAGCCGTTTGGGCCGGATTACGCCCCTGGCTGTCGTCTCCACCGGCGGACTCGACGATGCGGCGATGAAGGCAGAGATGGCCCGCGGCTGGGAAAAGGATTGGGAGCGCGACTTTGGCCCGGCAGCCGATCCTGAATTCGAACGCGGCAAGACCGGCATCGAGCCGTGATCGCCTATCTGGACACCAACGTCGTCGTCTGGCTGGCGCAGGGCAACCTGGCCCGCATAAGTCCCAAGGCTACCAGCCTTCTGGAGCAAGCCGAGCTGCTCTACTCGCCCATGGTTCTGCTGGAGCTTGAGTATCTCTACGAGGTCAAACGCACCAGGCTGCCCGCCCGCGACATTCAGAGCAAGGTCGAGCACGAGCTCGACATCCGCCTCTGCGATCTTCCCTTTTACCCCATTGCCAGCGCCGCGCTCGACGAAAAGTGGACCCGCGACCCCTTCGACCGGCTCATCGTCGCCAACGCCAAAGCCAACGGCTTCGCTGCCCTGATCACCGCCGATGAAGAGATCGGCCAATACTACCCCCGCACCATCTGGTAATCTTCGCCTGAAACTCGCCCGAGAGAATCAGGGACGGGGATCGATGCCAAAAGAGGTTCCATCGAAATGAAGCGGATACCGTTGTCTTTTTTGGCGTTGATCGCGTTGATCCCCATGGCAGGCGGCATTGCTGTCAATCGGGCCTGCGCGCAAGCGAAAGCGCCGTCAGGGCCCGTGCAGTATGCTGCCCTGGGAAGCTCGTTCGGCGCTGGCCCGGGGATTGGAACCAGCGACCCGGACAGCCCCGCGCAGTGCCACCGTTCCCTCGAAAACTACGCGCATCTGCTGGCGCAGAAGCGCGGCTTTATTCTGACCGACGCCACCTGTTCTGGAGCGACCACAAAGAGCATTCTTGAGCCGTGGCGGAGCCTGCCCGCGCAACTGGTCGCCGTTGGGCCGCACACCAAACTGGTCACCGTCACCATCGGCGGCAACGACGTCCATTTCTCGACCAGCCTCGGCATCTGGTCCTGCATGAACGCTCCTCGCGCCGGGGTGCATGCTCCCGCCTGCGGCAGCCTCCCCGCCGCGCCGGGCAACGAGGCATTCGCCGACCTGGAAAGCAATCTGCACAAAATCGTGGAAGGCATCCATCAGCGGTCACCGAACGCCAAAATTGTGTTTGTGGACTATGTCACCGTGCTTCCACTCGCAGGCGACTGCCCCGGCAAGCTGCCGCTCACCAGCGAGCAACTGGAGCAGGGGCGGGCCACTGCCGCCCGGTTGGTAGCGGTAACAAAAAAGGTCGCGGACGACACAGGGTCGGCCTTGCTGCAAGCCTCGGAGCTGACCAAGGAGCATGACGTCTGCTCTTCCGATCCGTGGGTCAATGGCGCGCCTTCCGCAAGCGTCCTGGTCCCCTATCATCCCAACGCCGAGGCCATGCACGCCATCGCGGAGCGGCTGGATCGGATGCTGCCTTCGTTCTGATCCAGCGCAGGCTGTCCGGCTCAAGCGCAGAGCTGACAAAAAAGAGGCTCGCGAAGATGAATTCCTCGCGAGCCTCTATCGTTTCTCTTAAGCATTCTGCATGCCGATGCAAAACGCCGCAAACCAGCCGTCCTTACCCGATGAGGTATTTGCTCTTCGGAAGGTACGAGATCAGCTTGATCGCGACATACGACCCGGCATACGTCAGTACGCCCATCAACGGCATGTTGAGAAAGTCGTTCGTGAACGCTCCGTGCAGATACTGATAGACGGTGTTGTGTCCAACGGGCGCGCTCAGCGCCCAGGCCGCGTATTCGCGTCAGACCGGCAATAGTGACCGCCACCGCGACGAGCTCAGCCGTAGCTGGAACTCACAACATCGAAGTGACCAGCCTGGCCACGGCGGGAACGCTCTATACCAATCCCATCGCAGCCGGCGCTGCTGCATCTTTCCTGCCCAGTGGAGCAACCGGTGGAGACCTTCAGTTGCAGGTGGGAGGCGGAAGCGGCACAACCTACGACATTCCCATCACTCCTGGCATCAACAATACGCTCACCACGCTCGCCCAGGCTGCACATTAACACCCAGAGCACCGCGAACAACTGGGAAGTAACCGCCAGCGTAGCGACCGATGCCAGCGGCGCGCGGCTGGTCCTGCAGAACCCGAAAGCGGGCAGCACCGGAGCGTTGGCAATAACGAGCAACACGCTCACGGGAACCCTCAATAGCAATC
>CAVZNE010000276.1:0-3130 GCA_963776445.1 Terriglobales bacterium | reverse complement strand
GTTGTCTTTGGTGTTGGTACGCTTGCCCGCCGGGTCGGCCAGGATGGAGGCCCGCAGCTTGTTGTCCGGGTCAAGATAGGCCCGGCGCACACCCTCGTCCACCATCTGCTGCATGTCTTTGCTCTCTTCGCCAGGGCCGGGCGAAAAGTGTACGTCCAGGCCCACCTTCACAAAAGCCGTCACAATCCCCGTGTCCTGGCAGATAGGCCGATGGCCTTCGGCGCACATGCGGCTGTTGATCAGGATTTGCGCAATGGCATCCTTTGCCGCCGGGGACTCTTCCAACTCATAGGCCTTGGTCAAACTGGCGATGAAGTCCACCGGGTGGTAGTAGCTGATGTACTGCAGCGCGCCGGTTACGCTGGCGATGAAATCTTCCTGGCGAATTGTGGTCATGGGGACGGCCTCCTTGAACTCAACGCTACTAGGGTAACGGAGCAAGCGCGTGGACGTCGTCCCGGCTGCCTAACTTCTACGGCTGCAAAGCCGGCCGCAGATCCGTATGTGCAAAGTCGTCGCCCTTGAAGAGGATGGGTTCGCGTTTGTCGCGCGCCAGAGCGTAGCTGAAGCAGTCGCCGAAGTTCAAGCTGGCAGGGTGGCCGCTGCCTTTGCCGTAGTCGCGGTAAGCCTGCCGGGCAATCTTCGCCTGCTCGGCGGTGACGGGCTCAATAATCATCTCCACCTCTTCAATGACTTCGTCCAGCCTGGTGCTGGCAACCGGATCCCGGCGGCTGTCGAGAACGATCGAAGTTTCAAGGTAGGAGGCTGCCGACATCCGCAGACAGTCAGCGGAGTCCATCGTCTTTGACAATGCCAGCCAGTCCGGCTCGTGTTTGATCACGGCCACCAGGGCCGATGAGTCGACAATCATTTGGGCAACCCCGTCTCTTCATCGTAGAGATCGTTGATCATTTCATTACCGCTGCGGCCGTCTTGGAATAACGGTGCACACTGCTCGGAGAATTTTCTCAGAGCCTCAAAGCGGCTTTTCCGCTTGAGAGGTTCGGCCTGTCGTTCCAGCCGCTCACGGAGTGCAATGGTGACGGCCATAGTGACCGTTTCACCGTTTCGCTGAGCCACTTCCCGCGCCAGCCGGTGCGTCTCTTCGTTTTTGATGTTCAGGCTCATGTGTTCCACCTTTCCACCGTATGTATCTACCATTCTACCATTGGCGCCAAATCGCTGACCAGACCGACCGAATTCCCCCGGAAATCCCTCCGTCATGACCTAAGCTATAGCCATGAACGACCCAACTCTGGAAGCGGCGGCAACGCAGAACGAGAACTTCGATCTTTTGGTGGTGGGCGCCGGGCCCACCGGGCTGGCATGCGCCATTGAGGCGCAGAAGGCGGGTTTGCGCGTGGTGCTGGTGGACAAGGGCTGCGTGTGCAACTCGCTGTTCCACTATCCCGCGCACATGACGTTCTTCACCACGTCGGAACTGCTGGAGATTGGCGACATTCCCTTTCCCAGCCCCAATGCCAAGCCCACCCGCAACGAGGCGCTGCAGTACTACCGGCTGGTGGCGGTGCACTACAAGCTGGACATACGCCAATATCACCGCGTGGAGCGGGTGACGGGCGCGGACGGAGCCTTCACCGTTCACACGGTGGACCGTTTCCGCCGCACCGGCGCGCTGCACGCCCGCAAACTGGTCATCTCCACCGGCTACTACGACCTGCCCAACTTCCTGCACATTCCGGGCGAAAGCCTGAGCAAGGTCCACCACTACTATTTCGCGCCACATCCCTACTATGCAACGGACGTGGTGGTCGTCGGCGGCAAGAACTCGGCGGCCATTGCCGCACTGGAATTGTGGCGCAGTGGCGCGCGGGTTACGCTGGTCCACCGCGACAGCGAAATGCACCGCCATGTGAAGTACTGGATCAAGCCGGACATTGAAAATCGCATCAAGGATGGGCAGATCAAGGCGTTCTTCAACTCGAGCGTGGTGGAGATCACCCCGGATACGGTGATTCTGCAAACGCCCGAGGGCCGCCAGACAATCAAGAACGATTTTGTCTTTGCCATGACCGGCTATCACCCCGACTTCGATTTTTTGGCCAAGCTGGGTGTGCACTTCGCAGGGCCGGACAGACTGCCCGTCTGCGACCGGGAGACGCTGGAGAGCAACGTAGCTGGCATCTACCTGGCCGGAGTGATTGTGGCCGGTTCGCGCACCAACGAGATTTTCATTGAGAACGGCCGCCTGCACGGGCGTCAGATTGCCGCGGCCCTGGCCGCAAAGCAGGGATAAGGACCGGGTAACGCAGGCAATCCGGTAAACTGGGACGCCTGAGCCGTCAGGAGATTTTGGCTGGAGGTTTTGGTTTGCCCATGCGCTGGTGGCCGCGTTCGATTCGATGGCAGATGCTGGCCGGTCTGGTGCTTCTGGAAGTGCTTTCTCTGGGCGTTTTTGGAGCACTGCTGATTCGCCAGCAGACGCACCAGGTCTATTTGCATGCCAATGAACGGCTTGCCTTCCAGGCCAGTTCGGTGGCGTTGCAGGCTCGGGAGGCGCTGCAGCAACAGCGGCCCGGCTGGGTGGGTTTGTCGGTCAAGATGATGGGCGGGGCGCCCGATGTTGACTTTGCCATGGTCACCGACCCGGCGGGCAACGTGCTCTTCGTCAGCCAGGGCGAGCCGGAGCAGAAGAAGCTTGAGCCGGTCGAACTCGCGCAAATTCCTCTGGTGAGCCAGGAGGAACCCAGAGTGTTCTTTCTGGGTGGAGATCGCTGGGAAAGCGTAAAGGCGATTTATACACAAGGCGACCTGCGCGGCTTTGCCTGGGTGGAGACGGATCGTGACTGGGAGCATGGTCAGATCGGCTCCATTCTGCACGCCACGCTTCTACTTGGCTTCATCTGGATTGTGGCTTCGGTACTGTTGGTCTGGCTGATGGCCCGCTCCATCTCCCGCCCGCTGGCTATCCTGCACCGCGGCACCCGCGCCCTGATGAGGTCGCCGGAAAGCAGCGGTTCGTTCCCCTTGCCGGTACTTGTGCAAAACGAGATTGGAGACTTGATCGAGGCTTTCAACCACATGGTTGCCTCCATTGCCGAGCAGCGCGAGGGGCTAAACGACACGCTTTCGCTGCTGGACTCTATGCTGGCCAATGCGATTGTTGGCA
>CAVZNE010000275.1:0-8205 GCA_963776445.1 Terriglobales bacterium | reverse complement strand
CGGGAGGCTCGTTTACGGAGTACTACGCAATGGACTTCGACGCGGACGTAGTCGTGATGGGTCACGACGGGCCTGGTCACGTTGGGATATCCGAGGATCGGATCAAACTTCGGCCGCTGCAGGTCTATCACGGCAAGGTGGGAAATGGGCTGTCGGTGGAAATGTCCGTCAAACATGGTCCGGTCACGCTGCTCTCCGTGGTTGAGTCCAGTGAAACGGGTTTCATGTTGCTCGTCGCCGAAGGCCTCAGTGTTGCCGGAGCGGTTCTGGAGATCGGCAACACCAATAGTCAGTACCGCTTTCCGCTGGGCTGCCGCCGCTTTGTCGAAGCGTGGAACGCACATGGACCCGCGCACCACTGCGCGGTTGGCGTCGGTCATCTCGCGAGCGTGCTGGAGAAATTGGCGAAGGTTCTAGAATTGGAGTTTCTGCAAGTATGTTGAGCCTCAGAGACAGCTCCAGACCTGGAACGATGTTCTGTTCAGGTCACGTCAGATTCGTTCAGTCAGCCTGCTGGGCGCTGAACAAAATGAGTTATGGGTTAACCGGTCACACCCCGTGGAGGTTCCGGCCGGCGGGTCCGGAGTTCGCTCTCAACACACCCGCGGTGGTAGCTGCAGAGCGGCTGGAACGATGCGG
The DNA here is from genome assembly GCA_963776445.1 of Terriglobales bacterium. Taxonomy (GTDB): domain Bacteria; phylum Acidobacteriota; class Terriglobia; order Terriglobales; family Acidobacteriaceae; genus Telmatobacter. The sequence goes on along the minus strand of CAVZNE010000275.1, from coordinate 7,566 downwards.
GCTTGCCGTGAAGCAGCGGCTACTGCAACGCAAGGCGCGACGAACCATGACAATCGGCAAGTACGTTCTCATGGCTGCGCCGCTGCTGTCGCTGGCGCTGTTGCTGCCGGCCTCAGAGGGTCAGCAGGCTCTGCCAGTTCATCTGCATGCGGGCGACATTACCGCTCCGCAACTGCGCCTTGCCTGGTCGCTTGAGCCGGCGGAAGCGCAGCGCGGCCTGCATCAGATCGCTTATGAAGTTCGCGTGGCGACAAAGGCGGAGCTTCTCGCGGGCGGCAAGCCGGATCTTTGGGACTCGGGAAAAGTCGCGTCGCCGGCGATGAACACGATCTATGCCGGGAAGCCGCTTCCTGGCGGGAGACAGGTCGTGTGGCAAGTCAGAGCGTGGCGGAACTGGCTAGGCCAACCCAAGTCTCAGGCATCCAGCTGGTCAAGTGTGGCAACCCTTAATACGGGCCTGGAGAACTGGTCGGCGAAATGGATCGCGGCAACGCCAGACGCCCCTCCGGGGGCGCGCGCTGGGGTGGCGAATGACATCCCCCTGCCGATTTTCCGGCGCTCGGTCAGCCTTCGCCGGCGGCCGTTGTCGGCCATGCTGTTTGTCGCAGGTCTGGGCCAGTATGAGTTCCGGATCAATGGCCGCAACATCACGGACGACGTTCTGACTCCGGGATGGACGGACTACGGCAAGCACATCCTCTATGACACCTACGATGTAACTCCGATGCTCAAGGCCGGGCAGAACGCACTCGCGGTTCTTCTTGGGAATGGCATGTACAACGCGCTTGCGGTCAAAGGTCGTTACAGCAAGTTCTCGAGCTCCTATGGCCAGCCGAAGCTCATCGCAGAGCTGCACCTTACGTATTCGGACCGTTCGACGCAGACGATCGTCACCGATGAGAACTGGCATACCGCATCCGGCCCCATTACTTTTTCGAATACGTATGGCGGAGAAGACTTCGACGGATGGTTGGAGCGGTCCGGTTGGGATCGGGCATCCTTCGACGAAGCCTCGTGGGCGCGGGCGCTGGTCGTTGCGTCGCCCGGAGGAGCGCTGGTTCCGGATCAGATGCCTCCCATCCGCATTGTCGCGCACTACAAGACCGTCTCTGTCTCGCATCCGCGCGCCGGGATCGCGGTGTATGACCTTGGCCAGAACTTTGCGGGCTGGCCGGAGGTGACGGTCATCGGCCCCCGTGGCGCCTCCGTTCGGATGCTGTGCGGTGAGTCGCTCGATAAGAACGGGCTTGTCACGCAGCGCTCCGCCAACGCGTTTGCCGGAGATCCCGCGCTGTTTCGTTACACGCTTCGCGGGACCGGCGCGCCCGAGCGCTGGCATCCGCGCTTCAGCTATTACGGCTTCCGCTATGTGCAGGTCGAAACAACCTCTCCCCAAGTCGTGATTGCTTCGTTGACCGGCGAAGCCATTCGTCAAGACGATACGCAGACCGGTAACTTCAGCTCCTCCGACGAACTGCTGAACCGCATTCACAATTTAATTCTGAATGCTCTGCGCAGCAATCTGGTGAGCATACTGACTGACTGCCCGCACCGCGAAAAGCTCGGATGGCTGGAGCAGACACATCTCTTCGCCGCCTCGCTCATGTCCAACTACGACGTCGAGGCGCTTTACCGCAAGATGGGCGACGATATGGCGGACTCCCAGACCGCGTCTGGCCTGGTGCCTTCGATTGCGCCCGAGATCACCAAGTTTGTCGACCGCAATGGTAATTCGACCGACTTCCGCGACTCACCAGAGTGGGGCTCCGCAGTCGTGCTGAGCCCATGGGCGGCCTATCAGTTCTATGGCGATCCCGGACCGCTGCGTGCGCATTACAGTTCGATGCAGCGCTACGTCGCGTTCCTGGAGCTGAAGTCCAAGGGCCTTTTGCTCGATTATGGGCTGGGGGATTGGTACGACATAGGTCCCGATGCTCCGGGATACTCACAACTGACCAGCAAGCGGCTGACCGCGACGGGCATCCTCTATCAGGATCTGACAACTCTGGCGAAGATTGCCGCCATTCTTGGGCAACCGGAGGATGCGCGTACCTACACCGAGCGGGCGGATGCGGTGAGAAACGCGTTCAACGCCTCGCTCTTTCATCCCGAAACAAACAGCTACGACCGTAACAGCCAGACCGCCAATGCGATACCTCTAGCGCTCGGAATGGTGCCGCCCGCCTCTCGGGCTGCCGTGTTGCAGAGCCTTGTCGACGATATCCAGGCGCACGGGTACCACGTAACCGCAGGCGACATCGGTTTCCACTATGTAGTGCGGGCTCTGACCGATGGGGGACGTTCCGATGTTTTGGCGAGAATGCTGGCGGTGACGACAAGCCCAAGCTACGGGTATCAACTGTCGCGTGGGGCGACCACGCTTACCGAGGCGTGGGACTCTAACCCGGATTCCTCGCAAAACCACTTCATGCTCGGTCATGCCGAGGAGTGGTTCTATCGCGGACTGGCAGGGATTGATTTCGACCTGAGCCGCCCGCCGGACGAACAGATTCGGATAGCTCCCTGCATTCCCGGAACGGATGGCCAACCCATTAAAAATGTGTCTGCATCCATGCAGACGCCGCTCGGTTTCATCTCCTCCGCATGGACCCTCGTCGATGGGCGCCTCAGCGTTCTGATTACGGTTCCACCCAATAGCTCCGCCTTCGTCCAACTGCCGCCTCACTACGGCATCTGGACCGAATCTGCGCATCCGCTTGACCGTGCTCCAGGTTTACGGATCGTTGGCCAGGGAAAACTTGAGGCCGTCTCGGGGAGCTATCGATTGGAAGGGCAATACATCCCGTGATCGCATCGCATTGTGCTTCCTTTGGTCGAATCTGAGTTCAGATGACGGTCAAAGAGATCTACGGGCAAGGGCTAGCCAAAGAGATTTGAAGTCTTTGGCTCCAGAGGCTTCATGGGTGACGAATGAATAGCCAGGCATGGCGATCACGTTCGAGTACCGGCTCTAAGGAACCTCTGAATAAGTCCTTCTTTGAAAGGGCACAGCTTCAGCCGTACCGCTAAACGCCCGCATAATCAACGCGGGCTTTAGCCTCTGAGGGACGGTTTTCTTGAATCAGGCGCTTGTTCAGAGGTCCCCTGAATAATCCACCTTGCTGCTCCTGACCATGAGCGATATGTTCTGTGGACTACTTCCCCCCCCCCGCACTCTTCCCTTGGCATGAATGATTGCTTGAGACCGCACAAATGGGTGTACATTTGACTGACTGAGAGCCCAAATGACGATCCCAGTCTACAAACGCTTAATCGGAACAGGCGTGCTCTATTTCCTTGCCGGCATGGCAGGATTGGCAGTGCCTTTCACCGCCGGCAACGTCTCGCCAGTCTGGCCAGCCTCCGGGGTTGCTCTAGCGTGTCTGCTGCTTTTTGGGTGGCGTTGCTGGCCTGCCATCTATCTCGCAGCTTTCCTGGTCAATTATTTCTGGCATCTGCCGCTCTTGCCGGCTTTGGGGCTGGCTGGAGGAAATACAGCCGCGGCGCTGGCGGGCGCGTTCCTGCTCCGCAGTATCCCCGGGTTTCAAACCTCGCTGACCCGCTTGCGGGACATGCTCGGCCTGATGGTGCTGGCGGCGTTCCTCAGTTCGACGATCAGCTCCTCCATTGGAACCGGCGTCCTCCTTTTCTCCGGCGTAAAGCCGTGGGCAACAGCGGCTCCATTATGGTCGCTGTACTACTTGGGTGACGCCATGGGCATTCTGCTGGCGGCGCCCTTGCTGCTTTCGCTTCGCGAACTGCTCAAATTGCGCTCTGTCGCCCGGATCCTGGAAATAGCGGTCCTGGTCCTCCTCGCGGCCCTCACCAGTGTGCTGCTCTTTGATGAACACCTCAATTTTGCAGGTCGCCATACCGTGCTGGCGCTGCTGGTTTTCCCGTTCGTCTTGTGGGCTGCAATCCGGTTTGGAGTTGCCGGGACCGCCTTGGTGAATGCCGTGATTGCCGCCATCGCGTTGCTCGCGACCGCGCACGGACTCGGACCCTTTTCAAAGGATCTGCCTTTCATCAACGCTCTCCTGCTTCAGCTCTTCTTTGCCACCGTGGCTGTCTCCGGACTTCTCTTGTCGGCCGTGATTGCCGAACGGCAAGCGACCGAGGCAGAGCGGGAATATCTCATCCGGGAACAGGCGACGCAAGAAGCGGAGCGGGAGGGAGAAAAGCGCTATCGCCGGATTGTGGAGTTGGCCAACGAAGGCATCTGGACCCTGGATGCCCAGGGCCGCACAACTTTCGTCAACCGCCAGCTCGCTCACATGCTTGGCTATGAACCGAAGGAGATGGCGGGAAGAACGGTTCCCGATTTCTGCCCTGAAGCTTCCCATGCTTCCCTTCTTGAAGTTGGCGGGAGCGAGCTTCGTTTGTGCAAGAAAAACGGCGAACAGTTGTGGGCAAAGATATCGGCGACCCCCATTCCGGACGAAGGGAACCAGGCCGATGGCATGCTGGTTATGCTGACCGACATCACGGAGAGCAAAAGAGCCGAAGAACTCCTCCGCAAGAGCAGTACGGAGTTGCAAGCGGTACTCGACAACTCGCCGGCCATGATCTATATGAAAGACCAGGCTGGCCGCTACACCTTTGTCAATCGCTGTTGGACTGAGTTGTTCAAGATTCCCAGCGAGCGCGCCAAGGGAAAGACGGACGTCGAACTCTTTTCCGAAGATGTGGCTCGCCAGTTTACCGCCAATGACCGGGCTGTCGTGGAAAGCGGCCAGACGCATGAGTTCGAGGAACAGTCGCTGCTCGCAGATGGCCTGCACAGCTATCAGAGCGTCAAGGTAGCAATCAGAGATGGCAACGGCCAGTTTCATGCTCTTTGCGGAATCAGTACTGACATCACGGAACGCAAGGCGAAGGAAGAGGCCCTGCGCCAAACCCACCGGGCTTTGCATGTGTTGTCACAATGCAACTCGGCCGTGGTTCATGCCACCGACGAGCAAGCCCTGTTGAAAGATGTTTGCCGTATCGCGGTGGGGCAGGCAGGGTACCTGTTTGCCTGGGTGGGTTATGCCGAAAACGACGAAGCGCGCACCGTGCGACCGGTTGCCTCCGCGGGCAACGCGGAAGGATTTCTGGATCGCATCCATGTGAGCTGGGCCGACAACGAGTACGGGAGAGGAAGCATCGGTCCGGCGATTCGCACGGGAAAACCGGTGGTTGTGCGCCGCCTTCGCGACCAGCCAGCATTTGCACAATGGCACAATGACCTGACCCCGCATAACTTTGAGTCGATTATGTCGGTTCCTCTGCGCCGGGGGGGCTCTGTTTATGGAGCATTGGCAATCTATGCGCGGGAAGCCGATGCGTTCGACGCCTCGGAAGTCGAACTCATCGCTGAACTCGGGGAAAACCTGGCTCATGGCATCGCGTCTCTTCGTGCCCGAAAGGAGCGCGCAGAAGCCATAGCAGCGCTTGAGCGCGCGCGGAACGAACTGGAAGATCGTGTTCGCCTGCGCACCGCAGAACTGGTGCTGGCCAGGGACGCAGCGGAATCCGCCGACCGGCTCAAGTCCGCTTTTCTGGCCACCATGTCGCACGAACTGAGGACTCCGCTGAACTCCATCATCGGATTCACGGGCATCGTGCTCCAGGGACTCGCGGGGCCCCTGAACGACGAACAGGCAAAACAGTTGGGAATGGTGCAGAACAGTTCGCGGCATTTGCTGGCGTTGATCAATGACGTTCTGGACATCTCAAAAATCGAGGCGGGCCAACTGGATATTTATCGCGCTCCTTTCCCCATGCTCCCGGCCATTCAGAAAACCGTGTCCGCCATCTTGCCTCTGGCCGGGAAGAAAGGAATCGCGGTGCGGGCCGAGCTTTCGCCCGAAGTGGGCGAGATTGTCAGCGATCAGCGGCGGGTGGAACAGGTTCTGCTGAACCTGCTGGGAAATGCCGTCAAGTTCACCGATCAGGGCGAAGTGGTGGTTCAATGCCGCCTGGACCATGAATGGATCGTCACTGCCATTCGGGATACCGGCATCGGTATCGATCCCAGGCACCTTGAGAGTATATTTGAGCCTTTCCGGCAGGAGGACACCGGCCTGGCGCGCAAGCGTGAAGGAACCGGATTGGGTCTCTCCATCTGCAAACGGCTGGTAGAGCTCCTGGGAGGATTCATCTCCGTGGAAAGCGCTCTCAATCAGGGCAGCACATTCACCGTGCGATTACCGTTGGAATGGAGCGAGACTTGTGAAGAACACAGTTCTGGTAATTGAAGATAACGAACAAAATCTCTATCTGGTGCGCTTCCTGCTGGAAAAGCATGGACTGTGTGTCCACGAAGCCCGCGATGGAAGACTGGGAGTTACCATGGCCAGCCAATTGCGCCCGGATTTGATCCTGCTTGACATACAACTTCCCATGCTCGACGGCTATGCCGTGGCGGCTGAAATCCGCAGAAATCCCGCGCTTCGAGATACCCCTATCATTGCGGTAACTTCCTATGCGATGGTGGGGGACCGCGAGAAAGCCCTGGCCTCGGGCGCGACGGACTATATAGAAAAGCCCATCAACCCCAGCACCTTTGTCGACCAAATCGCCAAACACTTGCCTCGGTAACCGGCTATTTCTGCGTAGGAAGCGAGACCATCCCATGCAAAGAATCCTGATCGTAGATGACAATGACGAGAACATCTATTACCTGCAGGCTTTGTTGCGCTCCACGGGGTACGAAGTCGATACGGCCAGGAACGGCGCCGAGGCGTTGAACGCAGCCTTGGCCGATCCGCCGGAGCTGGTCATCTCCGACTTGCTCATGCCGATCATGGATGGCTTCACTCTGTTGCGCCAATGGAAAGCGGACCAACGGATCAATCGGATCCCGTTTGTCGTGTACACGGCAACCTATACCGACCCGAAGGACGAACAGCTTGCACTGGACCTCGGCGCGGACGCCTTTATCGTCAAACCTACCGAACCCGCTCCCTTCATGGCCAGAATCCGCGAGGTCCTGGCGAAAGCCGCGCGGGGTGATATGTCTCCCGCAAATGCTCCGGTAGGAGAAGAGACGGATCTGCTCCGGCAGTACAGCGAGGTCCTCATCCACAAACTGGAGGCAAAGGCCCTCGAACTGGAGGAGGCAAACCGCGCACTTTCAGCGCGGGAGGCACACCTCAGGGCCGTCATTGAAAACAGCCCGAATTGCATCACCTCGATTGCCTCCGACGGAACGGTCCTGACCATGAATGAGGCGGGCCTGCGCATGCTGGAGGCTGACAACGCAGGGCAGGTCGTCGGAGAGCGCAGTTACAAAGCAGTTGTTCCGGAATTTCGCGACGCCTTTCGCGTTCTCACAGAGCGTGTCTGCCGCGGCGAATCGGGAAGAATCGAGTACGAAATCGAAGGACTGAAAGGGGCGCGGCGCTGGCTGGAGTTACACGCGGCGCCTTTGTGGGATTCGGCTGAGAACCGCACCGTGCTGCTGGGGATTGCGCTGGACATCACCGATCGCAAGCAGGCGGAACGGACTGTGCAAACCACTCTCCATCGCTTCTACGCCATACTCTCCAACTTGTATTCCGGCGTCTTGCTGGTCACCGACTA
>CAVZNE010000274.1:0-4131 GCA_963776445.1 Terriglobales bacterium | reverse complement strand
GAACCCCGCGCCGCTGCCGTTGATCGTGATCGACGAGCCCACCATCGCCATCCAGTTCAGCGTCAACAACTCGCCGTTCGCCGGACGCGAAGGCCAGTACGTCACCAGCCGCAATATTCGTGAGCGCCTGGAGAAGGAACTGCTCACCAACGTCAGCATCCGCGTGGAAGACGCCGGTTCGCCGGACAGCTTCAAAGTGCTGGGCCGCGGCGAGCTGCAGTTGGCCATTCTCATTGAGATGATGCGCCGCGAAGGCTTCGAGCTGATGGCCGGCCGGCCGATGATCGTCACCAAGGAAGTGGACGGCGTGCGCATGGAGCCGGTGGAGCGGTTGACCATCGACGTCCCCGAAGAGCATACCGGCGTGGTGATTGAAAAGCTGGGACCGCGCAAGGGAGAAATGACCAAGATGCACAATCACGGTTCAGGCCGCGTGCGCATGGAGTTCCGCGTGCCCAGCCGCGGCATCATCGGCCTGCGCAGCGAAATGCTGACAGAGACGCGCGGCACCATCGTGATGAACGCGCTGTTCGACGGCTACATCCCTTACCAGGGCGAAATTCCGCAGCGGCCCACCGGCGCGCTGATTGCCGATCGCCAGGGCGTGACTACCACCTACTCGCTCAACGGCTTGCAGGAGCGCGGCATCCTCTTTGTGGGTGCCGGCGTTGAAGTCTACGAGGGCATGATCGTTGGCGAGCACTCGCGCGACAACGACCTCGACGTGAACGTGGTGCGCGAAAAACACATGACCAACATGCGCGCCTCAAGCGCGGATGAGGCCATCCGCCTGGTGCCCTTCAAGGCTCAGAATCTGGAGCAGGCCATCGAATTCATCGCCGAAGATGAGGTCGTGGAAGTCACGCCCAAGTCGCTGCGACTGCGCAAGAAGATCCTGCAGCAGAATCGCCGCCCCAAGCGGTGGGAAAAGAACTCGTAAGACAGTAGAGTTTTACGATGCAAGAGCAGTTTCTGAACGGCGTTTGGCGCATACAGCGAGCCAAACGCCGTTTGGCGTTGCAGGGTATTTCGCACTGGCTTACTCCGGCAGCTTCGACTCCAGCACTTCCTGAGCGCGCGCCGCGCGCCACGCGGTCAGCCGCTCATAAAGCGCCGGGTCGTTCAGGGCCAGAATCGCGGCCGCAAAAAGCGCCGCATTGGCCGCTCCCGGCTTGCCGATGGCCAGCGTGGCCACGGGAATGCCCTTGGGCATCTGCACCATGGAAAGCAGCGAGTCCAGGCCGTTCAGCGGTGTGGCCACCACCGGCACGCCCAGCACCGGAAGCAGCGTCTTGGCCGCCATCACGCCGGCCAGGTGAGCCGCGCCGCCGGCCCCGGCAATCAGCACCCGCAGCCCGCGCTCCCGCGCCGTTCCAACGTACTCGAAAAGCTGGTCCGGGGTGCGATGCGCGCTCAATACCCGCGCTTCACAGGGAATCTCCAGCGCGCGCAAAATCTCAATCGCAGGCAAAAGCACCTCGTAGTCGCTTTTGCTGCCCATCACGATGCCAACTAGGGGATGTTCACTCATAGCCCAATTATACGAGGGGTCGGATTGCGTCTCTTAGACAATCCCGTCGCCTCAATGCCTGTGCCAGGCCTCCACGGCGACTTCGATGACCGCAAAAAGCACGCTGACCGCCGCCACAAAACCCTTGGCCCGCTGCCAGTTCTGTTCATGGCATTCCATACGCCGCTCCAGGTCGGCGATGCGCCCGCCATTGCCGTCGCCTGTCAGGTTGGTCATCTGCGTCTTCAGTACGCACAAATCGCTCAGCACTTGCGCTTCAAACTCATTCATCATCCGCATCCGCCCGACTCCATCCATTCCTTGCCGCAAGAAGAGTTACCGCTCACGATCCCAGCGGCAGGTTGATGAACAATGCCGTCGAGAACTCCGAATAATTCGGCGGCGTCGCGCCGTCGTACATCCGGATATAGAACCGGTCGTTGGCGGATTCGCGGGAGAAGGTCATGTTGGGTAAGGTGGCCCGCACCACCAGGCCCGGATCTTCTCCCGCCATGAAGGCGAAGTCCCGCCGCCTGATCTCAAATCCGCCGCCGCTGGGTGGAGTAATCCCGGCGCTGATCGCCACGGTTGTCCCATTCAGCGTCGTCACCGTAAGCCCGGTCAGATTGGCCAGAACCGTCGGGGGTATGGCCGCCGGCAGCCATGCATCGGCGGGCACCGTGACGCTGGTTTTGATGGCCAGGTCGTCGGCCCAGTCGTTGGCAAAGCTGATGGCATACTCCACCAGGTCCGGATAACTTGCCTTGTAACTCACCTTGACCGTGCGCACCACCACTTGGGCGTTCAGGCTGGTGGAAGGCGCATTCAAGAGCAGAGCGTCGCCCGGCCAAACGTCGGGGGCAAAGCTCGCCCTGGTTCCCGTGTAAGTCCCGCTCCACAGCGCGCTCACACTGGCCGCAGCCTGCTCCATCACCAGTGCCGCATTGCGGCAATCCGCGGAACTGCGCGCCGCGGGACTGGTCACTGAGCCGATCCATGCGGACTCGGTGGGCATGCCGGCCAGCGCCAGCGCCTGCTGGTTTGCCGTATTCACTGCCCGTCCCACCGCTCTGCCCACGGTCCGGTAATTCACCGCAATCTGCTCGCCTGCCAGCGGCGCAAACCCGGTATAAAAAACCAGCTTTCCGGTGCGCTCCAGGTGGCACTCCGCGGCCTCGGCTGTAGTTCCCACCCGCCGCGTATACGCGCTGCCGCCTGAGGGCGTGCTCACCACCCAGCCCGATCCCAGGTTGGTCAGGTTGATTGCGCGCATGGTTCCAATCAGGTTCATGCTGCTGGCCGCCACCACCATGCACGCAGAGGGCAGCGTGGCAATGTCGCCGTCATACAGCGTGACCGGCATCCCGGCCACTCCATTTACATACTCCTGAATCTCCATCTGCACTTTGGCCGTACTCAGGTTGGATTGCCCGCCGCTGGTGATGACTCCGCTGTCTCCATAGGAGCGATAGATCGCCAGTTCGCGTTCATTGTCCGCGCAATGAACTCTGGTCCGGAGCGTGTATTGATTGGCGGAGTTGATCGCATACGCCGTTCCCGCGGCGATTCCCTGGATCAGCGGCTGCAGGGTCACCGCCCCGGTCCCCTGCTGCGCCGTGGCCACAAAGCCAGCCGTGCACGCGGCCTGCGCCTCCAATCCGACAAAAAAGCCGGCCAGAACTCCGGTGCTGCCCGGCGATAGCGTGACGCCAACCGCCTCCAGCAACAGGGTTCCGCCCATCTCCACCGGATCGATCCAGCTCAGCAGCGTCTGCCCGTCAATCCCATTGCCGCCATTCATCACCAGCCCGCCCGCGCCCAGAGCAAGATAGCCATAGCCGCCCGGATTTCCCCAGATGCGCGGGTCGATCTCGCTCTCGTTGAAAAGCTCGCGAATGATGGTTGACTTGGAGGAGGCGGGAAAGAAGGGCTCCGCGGCCAGATAGAACTGCGTCGTTACGCCATCGCCCATAAAGTACTCGGTTGCGTAGGCCGCGGGCTCATGCTCGCCGCAGACCGTTACATCGTTCGCCAGCGCGCGTTTCACACTGGTTGTGAAGGCCAGGTTCGACAGGGTCAGGCTGCCGTCGGTCTCGTTGAGCGGATGCACCGTGCCCGGCAAGGCAGAGAGCGTCAGTGCGCCATTGACCGCGCGATACGCTGCCCGCGCCAGGCTCGCCACTTGTCCGGCGCTCTTGCTGAACGGAGAGCCCGGTTCAGGTACGAAGCTGCTTACCGGGGCCAGCAACGAAAGTCCCGCGGTCGACAGCGCCTTCGACCCGCTGTGCGTTACCAGCGCCGTCATCAGTCCCCCGGCGGAGTTGCCCGCCGTTCCGGTGCTGCGCGGCATCGACAGTTGGTCCAGCAGCAGTTCGTCGCTCAGCGCCTGTAGGTCATCCGGTACCGCTGCCCCTCCATCCCCATCCCGGCATATTCCTGCAACGGAGTGACCGCCAGATAACCCGTAAAGTAGGGCCGTACCATCATCGCCCATCACCGCCAGTGATTGGTTGCGGGAGGGGATTGCCAGGCCGCCTGCCGCCGGCAGGCACAGCCAGAGATGGCAAATGGAGGGTTCGTTCAGCTTGCGCTCGATCGTCAACGGCCGAGCAATACGTGGC
>CAVZNE010000273.1:0-4017 GCA_963776445.1 Terriglobales bacterium | reverse complement strand
ATGGTGGCGCCGCGATCAGCGCCAAGTTGAACTCACCTTCCGGCGTGGTCTTCGATTCTGCCGGAAATCTCTACATTGCGGATACACAGAACGAGCGCATTCGCAAGGTCAGTTCCACCACCCAAAACATCACGACCATTGCCGGCAACGGCGGCAATAATTATGGCGGCGATAACGGAAGTGCGGTAGTGGCGAGCATTTACGGGCCCTATGGTATTGCTCTGGATGGGAAGGGCAATCTTTTCATCGCAGACTATTTCAACCATCGCATCCGCGAGGTCCAAAGCAACCTGGCCCTTCTGAGTTTCACGCTGCCGGTCCGTCAGGGAAGCACGTCCACGCCGCAAGATCAGACCGTTGAGAATGACGGAAGCGGCCCACTTGATTTGACGGCCATCGCTCCCGACCTGAACGCCAAAATCAACGACACTTCAGTTGCGAATCCGTGCGCCATTGCTCCTCCTTCGCTGCCCGAGAATGGCGAGTGTGCCATCGGCGCGGTCTTTGCCCCTTCTCCTTCATTGGTGTTTCCGGCGGGTGTTACATCCGAATCACTGACCGCCAACATCGGCATCGGAAAGTTGGGCGACACCGCAAACTCGCCCCTGGACATTGAACTGGTTGGCGTTGCCACTGCTGTCAACTCCACAACGATTACAGTGAGTTCCAGCCTCAACCCTTCCGGCTTCGGGCAGAATGTCACCTTCACTGCCAACTTGATCACGGGTGCGAGCACCGGCAATCTGACCGGCACCGTCAGCTTCTTTGATAACGCCACCAGCCTGAAGGCGAATGTCGCTCTGAATGCGCCGGGCACAACCGCTACAGCCACCTTCGCGACCCCGGCGCTTACGGTGGGGTTGCACACCATCACGGCGTCGTACAGTGGCGACGCGACCCACTTTGCCGCCACATCGACCGACAACTCGGCCCTGCCTCTGATCCAGACCGTGAACGAAGGTACGGCCACTGGCCTGGTGTCGAGCCTCAACCCGTCTCCACTCGGCCAAAACGTGACGTTCACCGCAACGGTGACAGCCCCGAATGGAGGAGGGATTGTCCCAGACGGCACGATCGTCTTCTATGACAGTACGGCTATCCTCGGCACCCCAGCACTCAACGCGAGCGGCGTGGCCACCTTGCAAACCGCAGCGCTCACCACCGGGCTGCACTCGATTACGGCGTATTACGGAGGGGATGCACCGAAGCAAATCCAAGGCAGCACCTCGAACACAGTGCCCCAGGATGTGCAGGCGTCGTCGACCGTAGCGGTCATCAGCAGCGGTAGTCCGTCGATCTATGGAACCTCTGTCATCTTCACGGCGTCGGTTACGCCCAACGGGACCGTCGCGGCTACCGGGGCGGTCAACTTCCTCGATAGAGCGGCAAAGATTGGAACAGGGACCCTGAACGCCGCGGGCCAAGCCATGTTCACAATCTCTTCGCTGGCCGTTGGCTCGCACACCATCACGGCTGCCTACCAGGGCGACACAAACTACAACGGCACGACTTCTCCGGCGATTACCCAGACAGTGACCCAGGCGATAACGTCAACCACCGTGGCGGCGTTTCCCAACCCAGGGATCGCCGGGAGAGCGGTGGCCCTTACGGCAACCGTCCAGGTGATCGCGGGCGCGGGAACCGCCACTGGCACGATTACATTTACCGATGGCGGCGCTCCACTGGGCACTGCCACCCTCAGCGGTACGGGAACGGCCACCATCAACCCGATCCTCTCGCCAGGCACCCACTCAATCGTCGCGTCCTACGGAGGCGATATCAACGATGACACGAGCATCTCTGCCGCGTATCCGCTGGCGGTGATCCTGGCCACCACGCAGACTGCCGTCAGCGCAACGCCCAGTTCCGCGCTGGTGCTGGCCCCGGTTACCATCATCGCCAAAGTGACCGGCAACGGTGGAATTCCGACCGGGAGCGTGACCTTCCTCGCAGACAACGCCTCCATCGGCACGGCGACCGTGGATGCGACGGGCACAGCCACCTTCACCACCTCCGCTCTTGTAGCCGGCAGCCACGCACTTTCGGCCAGCTATAGCGGAGACGCGAATGACTCGCCCAGCGCCTCCGCCTCCGTTACCGAGACGGTGGGGACCATCCCGACGGTCACCGATCTGGGCACTTCGACCACCTCGGGCGCCAATCTTCAGGTGATTCTGGTGGCCACGGTCGTGAACAATGCCTCGTCCACTGGGAGCGCAACTCTGCCCACGCCCACCGGCGCCGTGACCTTCACCAGTGGATCGACCGTGGTGGGTGCGTCCACTCTAAACTCCAGCGGAATCGCGACTCTCGTTCCGAATCTGGCGACAGGCACGTACGACATCATTGCAACGTATAGCGGCGATGCGCAGCATTCCCCTTCCACTTCGAATGCGGTGCAGATCAGCACCGTAGCCGCTGGCTTCAATCTCACCGTGACTCCGGCCAGCGTGACCATGGCAACCACGCAGAATGCCACAGTGACCGTGGCACTTTCCTCAGACAATGGCTTTGCCGACACTATCGGACTGGGCTGCGCGTCTCTTCCGGCAGGGGTCACCTGCCACTTCTCCAGCATCAGCGCGGCGCTGGCGGCGAATGGGGTTCAGAGTGTCCAATTGACCATCGACACCAACAACCCGCTGAGCGGCGGCACGTCGGCCATGAATTCGCATACGGGAAATCGAGGCGCCTATCTGGCAGGGTTATTGCTGCCCTTCAGCCTGTTCTTCGGCTGGACTCTCTGGAGCTTCCGCAAGCGGCACGCGGCGATTCTGGGCACGGTACTGGTTCTTCTTCTTTCAGGCGCCGCCATGCTGGCGACCGGATGCAGTGGAATGACCTCCAGCAGCGCTGCGCCGGGCACGTATGTGATTCAGGTAACCGGATCTGGCGCCAACAGCAACATCATCCACTATCAGAATGTGACCCTGACCATCACCAAATAGGGTGCTTCCTGAGAAGCGCCGTAGGAGAGAGATGAAGAGCTTGCACCGTTTCAGCGGAATGTGGAGCGGAAAGATGGGGCCGCGGCCAACTGGTCAGGCGCTCTTGCCTGTTGTTTTTCTGGCAATTTTTCTCGCCCTGGCGCACGCGGCATCCGCGCAAGTGATCCCGTCGGCGGATGCCGGCGGCCTCACCCTGTTCGCAGGCGTCACAGGTTCCGGCTACTATCTGCAATATGGCGAGCGCAAGATGCTCGGCGTTACCGGGTTTGCCGACCTCGATACCCGGCGTCGCCTGGGCATTGAGGGAGAGGCGCGCTGGCTGGTCTTTCACCAGACTGCGGATGTCCACGCCAACACCTATGCCATCGGTCCCCGCTACCACCTAAACAAGGGCAGATTTCAGCCCTATGCCAAGGCGCTGGTAGGAATCGGGCAGTTCAACTTCCCTTACAACTACGCGACTGGAAATTATCTGGTGGTTGCGCCGGGAGGCGGGGTCGACTACCGCCTCAATCACAGAATCCGCCTCCGGCTTGCCGACTTCGAATATCAGTACTGGCCCCAGTTCACCTACGGCGCAATGTCTTCTTTCGGTGTGAGTACCGGCATTCGGGTGCGCATCTTCTGATCGCGCCCAGGTGCGCTTTGTCCAGGCAGCCTTGTCGATCTTTGAGCAGAACGCATGCCTTGGCAGCGAAGGCCGAAAGACTGCATACCGCAATGAGGGATGCTCATCTCTGGCCGTGATTCGAATCACAGAGCCTTGGCAGCAGCCCCGGTAGCCTCAAATGATGGGGCGTACTCCAATAGGAGCGCCCAAGTGCGACCGAGGAGTGTCTGTTATGGCTTATGTAGTGACCGATGCCTGTACCAAGGATTTTGTTTGCGTAGCGGAGTGTTCCACCGCTGCCATTGCCCCCATGGCTGCCGATGCGGCTGCCGGCACCGTTTCTCAGGTGTACATCAACCCCGACGAGTGCATCGACTGCGGAAACTGCGCCGACCTCTGCGCCCAGAATGCAATTTTCCCCATCGACGAACTGCCGGCGGACAAGGCTGACTTTGGCGA
>CAVZNE010000272.1:0-5061 GCA_963776445.1 Terriglobales bacterium | reverse complement strand
GACGGAGGGCCTGGACGCCGCCAGCGCGGCCTTCGAGGTGGGCTACGAGAGCGCCAGCCAGTTCAACCGCGAGTACAGCCGCCTGTTTGGCCAGCCGCCCATGCGCGACATCAAATCGCGCCGACTGACCGGCGCAGCGGAGGGCTTGGAAGCCCTGCAAGCCTCGTAATGGCCGCGAGCGCGGTGAGCGGCCTTACCTCGACGATCCGACAATGCGCATGATGTTGGCGGGCGCGCGCCCGGCGCGCAGTTCCCCGGCCATGAACTGCATGCACGGATCAATGTGATGAAAGAAGTGTTTGTAGCCGGCACACAGATAATTCAATCCAGGTTCGCCGTCGGGTGTTTTGAGGAATCGATGCTTCGGACATTCCCCGTTGCAGGCAAACCGGACCTCGCATTGGCGGCACACGCGCGGAAGCAGCCTCTGTTTGTCGAGACCGAAATCCCGCTGCTGCGCCGAGTTGGCCAACTGCTCAAGATCCGCTTCCATCAGGTTGCCCAGCTTGTTTTCCGGGTAGACGAAATGATCGCAGGAGTAGAGGTCCCCGGTGTGCTCCAGCGCCAGGGCTGAGCCGCACGTCTTGCGGAAAACGCACAGGCTGGCATCCATCCCCAGCCAGCTCTCCAGGGCGACATCGAACAACTGAACAAAGGTGCGGCCGACGTCTTTCTTCACCCATTCGTCGAAGATGCTGGTGAGGAACTTGCCATACGCCAGCGGTTCCACCGACCATTCCGTAACCTCGGCAAGCGAATCAAAAGCAGGCTTGATCAGCACCAGGCCATCGGGCCCAGGCTCGGCGGCTCTTCTTTCCACAATCGGGATGAATTGCAGGAATACGCTCCCGATCTGTTTGAGGAACCGGTAGACCTCGAGCGGATGTTGCGAGTTTTGGCGGTTCACCACGGTGAGAGTATTGAATTCCACCTTGTGCTGCTTCAGCTTGTTCAGCCCGCGCATCACGCGGTCAAACGTGGGCGCATGGCCCTTGTCCACACGGTAGTGATCGTGCAGTTCCCGCGGGCCGTCGATGGAAACGCCGACCAGGAAACCGTGCTCCGCCAGAAACTGTGCCCATTCATCGTCGATGAGCGTGGCGTTGGTTTGCAGCGCATTATGGATCGTTTTTCCGCCGGCGTACTTCTGCTGCAACGCGACGACAGTCTGGAAGAAATCCACGCCCAACAGCGTGGGCTCGCCGCCCTGCCAGGCAAAATGGACTTCATTGAGCGGCTGGGCCGCGATGTATTGCCGGATGTATTGCTCCAGCACCTCGGCAGGCATGGCCCAATCCCCGGCCTTGGGATAGAGGCTCTCCTTTTCCAGGTAGAAGCAGTACTTGCAATCGAGATTGCAAATCGGCCCGATGGGCTTGGTCATGATGTGGAAGCCGGTGTTTGCCATGGGCAACCTCGCTGGACTTCGATGATACCCGGCGCAAGCGCGGTTGTGCGCAGAGGCCGGATGGCTTGACAGCGCAGCGGCTGAGGGAATATTCCTTCCGATTCACGGCTAACACGTCCCAAATGGTTCGCTAGACCCGCAGCCCGCGGAATCGCCGCGGCCGGGACAGGAGAAAGTGCATGGAAACACGCAGAACGGTGCTGAAGTACCTGACAGGCGCAATGGGCGCATCGGCCTGTGGGCTCGATGCCCTGGAATCGTTTGCCCAGGGCCTGGGCGCCGGCGGCAAGAGGCCGAACATCGTCTGCATTGTGGGCGAAGGGTTGCGCTGGGACGAGCTCTCCTCGACGGGGAACAAGCTGGTGCAAACGCCCAACATGGACCGCATCGGACGGGAGGGCTGCACCTTCCGCAATGCTTTCGTGGTCAACGCGCTGTGTTTGCCGTCGCGCGCAACCATGCTGACGGGCATGTATTCGCATACCACCGGGGCCGTTTCCAATGTGGAGGGCAAGATTCCGGATCGCTTCCCGCTGGTCTCGGATCTGCTGCAAAAAGCCGGATACGAGACGGCCTTCCTTGGAAAGTCGCACATTGAAGGCGCGCTGATGGAGCACAACTGGGACTACTACTTAGGGTTTGTGGGGCAGGCCGACTACTATCGGCCCAAGATCACGGAGGGCGTGCGCGGCAAGTACGGCCCGGCAAAGCTGTACGTGGGCGAGTATGTGGATACGCTGCTGACGCGCAAGGCCGTCGAGTGGCTCAAGCAGGAGCGCACCAAGCCCTTCTGCCTGTTCCTGTGGTTCTATGCGCCGCATGCGCCGTTTTACAGGCCCAAGGATATGGTCAACGACTTCAACGGCGTGCCCATCCCCAAGCCTGCGACCTTTGACGAGGACCAGAAAGGCTATCCAGGAAAACCGCGCGCCGTAGCCGATGCCGACGACAAGATCGGGTACTCCGAGGTGTTCAGCGACGATCCGCGCTCGCTCGAGGAACTGGTGAAGAACCATTACGCCGGCGTGCAGGACAACGATCGGAATGTGGGCGCGGTGTGGCAGGAGCTGGAGCGGCAGAAAATCGTCAACGACACAGCAGTCCTGCTCAGTTCCGATCACGGGTTCTTCCTGGGCGAGCACCACCTGTACGACAAGCGACTGATGTATGAGCCGTCGATCCGGGTTCCGATGATGGTCAGCTTGCCGGGCCGGGTCAGGGCCGGGACGAAGTCGGAAGAGATGGTGTTGAATCTCGACCTTGCGCCCACCCTGCTCGAAATCGCAGGGGTGGACGTGCCCGGCGAAATGCAGGGCAAAAGCATGCTGCCGCTGGCAGAAGGCAAAAAGAACGTTGCGTGGCGCAAGGATTGGCTTTACGAGTACTACGAATATCCCGGATTCGAGAACGTGCGCCCCTGTCGCGGGGTCAGGACGGACCGCTACAAGCTGGTCCACTTCTTCATTGAGCCGCAGGAGTTTGAACTGTACGATCTTCAGACCGATCCGGACGAGAAGAACAACCTCTACGGGAAGCCTGGGTACGAGGAACTCACCGCGCATCTGAAGGAGCGGCTGGCCGCGCTGCGAGCCGAGACCAACGACACCTTCCAGTACAAGCCAAGCGGCATTCCGGCGCACTTTGATCTTGGAACGCTGTCGGAATCGAGCATCGTGAAGCGCTGAAGTAAGGGACCGTTTTGGTGGCGGGGCGAGTGGAACCCACAGCAGACCTCTTTTCCCGCAAGCGTACGATTCGGCAGTAAACTGGAGGCGAAGCGAAGGGTTCAAGCGCCATGAAGCCATCTGAGGCATTGCCAAAGCACCGGGAAGCGATCCGCCAGCTTGTTCTCGAAGCGGGCATGGCGAATCCGCGCGTCTTCGGCTCGGTGCTGCATGGGGACGATGAAGAGGGCAGCGACCTGGACCTGCTGGTGGACCCGGCGCCCAGGACCAGCTTGATGGACTTGGCTGGTTTGCAGATTGAAATCGAAGCGCGAACCGGAGTTAAGGTGGACCTGCTGACTCCAATGTGCCTTCCGCTGAAGTTCCGGCAGAGGGTTCTCGAAGAGGCTCAGCCGGTATGAGCAAGCATCCGGAACGCGCCCAGGATTACCTCGAGCACATACTCGGCGCCCTCGAACGAATCCAGCGATATACCGCCGGAAAGTCCGCGGCCGATTTCATGGCGGACACATTGCTTCAGGATGGGGTGCTGCGGAACCTCGGCATCATTGGGGAAGCGGCGCACAGGCTGCTTGCGGACTCCCCGGATTACGCAGCAAAGCACCCGGAGATTCCGCTGGCGAAGATTTATGGGACGCGCAACCGAATCACGCACGCATACGAAGAAGTGGACATGGAAATTGTCTGGAATCTGGTTTTGAACGATGTCCCCGCTCTCCATCCGAAGATCGTTGCGGCGCTGGACGAGTTCAAGGGAGAGGGATAAACGAGAAGCCTGGCGCGCAACGGTAAAGGTAACGTAGATGGAAGAGCATAAGCCAGCACCGGTGTAGAGGCCGTCCCTTTCCATTTTCCCTACCGCAACTGGGGTACACTAGGCACTGGCAGGAGGACCGGGCGGTCGCTGCCGACGGGTTCGCGCAAGCGAAGTTCGCCGGGGGAGGAAAGTCCGAACTCCGCAGGGCAGTGTGCCGGATAACGTCCGGGACGTGAGCGTCAAGGCTCATGGACGGCCAGTGCCACAGAAAAAATACCGCCTCGGCTACCCCTCCCCGTTTCTTCGGAACCGGTCGGAGGGTCACCCTGGGAACACCGGACAGGTTCGCCTGGTCGGCCAGTCCTCAGCGCCGGGGTAAGGGTGAAATGGTGCGGTAAGAGCGCACCGCTCGCGCCCGTAAGGGCCGGGGTCAAGGTAAACCCCACACGGAGCAAGACCAAATAGGGAGGGAGGCGCGCGCCCAGAGCAGGCAGCGTGCCCGGCGCCGGCCCGGCACCGCAAGGCTGCTCCATGCAATGGCCGAAACCTCCGGGTAGGTCGCTGATGAACGTCCGCGGCAACGCGGCGTCTAGAGGAATGACCGCACACGACAGAATTCGGCTTACAGGTCCTTTTGCCGAATGCTTAGTAGCACCAAGACAGCCCCGGCCGGGAACGCTTCCGGCCGGGGCTGGCCCGTTTTTAGCGGAGTTCGCGGAGCTAGCCGCGCTGCGCGCGTGTTTGCGGAGTTGGCGGCGCAAGAGCGCCAGGTAGCGAAACTCGCCTTGCCAACACGCCCGTCGAGATGGGCGGCTAACCCCGCTAGCCCCGCGAACCCCGCTCCGGTACCATCAATTCATGCTGCGTGTGAAGCTTTTGGAAGAAAATGCCCGTCTGCCGGTGGTGGCTCATCCCGGCGAAGACCTTGGCTATGACCTGTTTGCGCTGGAAGGCGCTCTGCTTGAACCCCGAACCACCGTCAAAATGCGTACCGGCATCGCCGTTGAGGCCAGGCATCCCGCCACCGGCGCGCCCCTGGGCCTGCTGGTGCGGGACCGCTCGTCGATGGCTGCCAAGGGAATCGCGACCACCGGGGGCGTGATCGATGCCGGCTACCGGGGAGAAATCCTGGTGCTGATGACCAACCTGGGCGATGCCGCCTTGGAACTGAAGGCCGGCGAAAAGATCGCCCAGATGATTCCCGTGCCGGT
>CAVZNE010000271.1:0-5840 GCA_963776445.1 Terriglobales bacterium | reverse complement strand
AACGGCGGAGCCAGCGCGGCAGAGATTCTGGCCCTGGCAAGTCAGATTACCGCTGCTGTCGAAACGCGCTTCGGGATTCGGCTGGAGATGGAGCCGGTGATGTTGGGATTCTAGACCGAACCCAAACGGCGGACCAGGCGTTCCCGCTCGCCCGCAAGCACATCAACAGCCGGTCCCAGGGCAACAAGACGGCCTTCGCGCAGCAGCGCGACCTCCGCTCTGGTAGCCAGTGCATCGGATGCGTCGTGGGTGGCCAGCACAGCCTGCACATGGTGTTCGCTGGCCCACACTTGCAGTCTGCCCAGCAGAGCGTCGCTGGCGGCGCCGTCCAACGCGGAGAAAGGCTCATCGAGCAGTAGCAGCCTTGGTCCCGGAGCCAGCGCCCGCGCCAGAGCTACGCGCTGCGCCTCACCACCGGAGAGGTCACGGGGACGGCGATTCGTCAAATCCGTTGCGCCGACCAGTTCCAGCATCTCGTCGATGCGTGTATTTTGGCTGCGGCGATCCAGGGCGGCCAGCCCGTAGGCCACGTTACGGGCCACGCTGAGGTGAGGGAAGAGCGCGGGCTGCTGCGCGACCAGCGCGGTTTGCCTTTTTCCAGGTTGGAGCCAGAAGCCGCGGACCGAGTCAGCGAGGGTGCGGCCGCCGTGGGCAATCCGCACTTGCTGGTTCCCATGAACTGCTGATCGGTCCAGGCCGGCCAGCAGGCGAAGCAGCGTACTTTTGCCTGCGCCGGAGGGTCCGAAGATCACTGTCCAGTCGGACGCTAAGCGGCACTCCACCTGCAAGTGGAAGCTGCCCCGGCGAGAATCCAGCGCCAGCTCAAGCACGGTTGCCTCCGCGGGGTCGGCCGCCTGCGTAGATGGCTGCCAGCGCCAGGACGCTTAGCCCAAGAAGAATTGCCGCCGTGCGATTGGCTGCGGCATAGTCGAAGTTCTCCACCTGGTTGTAGAGCACGATGGAGAGGGTTCGCGTGGCCCCGGGAATGTCGCCGCCCAGCATCAGCACTACCCCGAACTCGCCCATGGTGTGCAGAAAACTAAGCACCGCCGCAGCCAGCAGCGAACGCCGCGCCAGCGGAACCAGCAGACTGAAAACGAGCCGCCAAGGACTGGCTCCCAACAGCCGCGCCGCGTCGACCAATGCTGGTTCAATTGCCGCAAATCCGGCCACCAGCGGCTGCACGGCAAAGGGCAGACTGTAGATCACTGAGCCGACCACCAGTCCTGTAAAGGAGAAGGCCAGCGGATGGCCAAGCAGAGCCGTGATACCGCGGCCAATGCTGGTGCGAGGCCCCAGCTGGACCAGCAGGAAGAAGCCCAGCACGGTGGGCGGCAAGACCAGCGGCAGCGCGGCCAACGCCTCAAGGGCTGCCAGCCAGCGTCCGCGCCCCAGCACCAGCAAAGCGGCCAGCGGCACCGCCACGGCCAGCAGAATCGCCGTGGTGACCGTGGCCAATTCGAGAGAAAGGGCGAGCGCTTGCCAATCCATGGGTTCTCGTAAACGAACTACTGTTAGGGCTTGTGGTATCCCACCCTTTCCGCAAAAAGAAACGGAAAGGATGGGGCACGGAGCGTCACTCTAGTGAACGGGCGTGAGCCCGCATTTGGCAAGCTGAGCCTGGATCGGAGCGGAAAGCAGGAAGTCTAGCAGCTTGTGTGCGGCAGTGCGTTGAGCGGTCTTGCTGACGACAACTGCGCCCTGCTCGATGGGCGGATAGAGATGGCGTGGAATTACAAAAAAAACGCCACTGGAGGCCAGCCGCGGCGTGAGCGCCGAGGTCAGTGAAATCAGGCCTACATCGGCATTTCCCGAATCCACAAACTGCGCGGTCTGGGCGATGTTTTCGGCCGTCACCAGCCGAGGCTTGAGAGTTTCATAAATGTTGAGGCTGTGCAATGCAGCCACGGCTGCCCGGCCATAGGGCGCGCGTTCGGGATTGGCGATGGCCAGACGCTTGAGGCCGGGACTGCGCAGCAGATCCAGCGAGGGCGGCGGCAAATGAGAGTCTTTGCGCGCCCACAGAACCAGTGTGCCCCTGGCATAGACAATGGGCGTGGCCGTCTCCGCCAAACCGGCGTCTACGAGCCGCTTGGGATAACTCAGATCCGCGGACAGAAACAGGTCGAAGGGCGCGCCGTTCTGGATTTGCATCGCCAAAACGGCGGAGGCCTGGAAGGTGGCTTCCGCGCGAATTCCGGTAGTCCGCTGGA
Source organism: Terriglobales bacterium (assembly GCA_963776445.1). Lineage (GTDB taxonomy): Bacteria > Acidobacteriota > Terriglobia > Terriglobales > Acidobacteriaceae > Telmatobacter. The sequence continues at coordinate 3,627 of CAVZNE010000271.1, read as the reverse complement.
ACTGTTCAAGAATAGGCGGCAGCACCGGCTCCAGGTCAGCGGCGGCGGCCACGCGCAGCGGCGTTTGCGCGCTCGCCGGCGCTAGACAAGCCATTCCAAGAAGAGCGAGAAAGATTCTGTTGAATTTCAAGCGGTTCTCAAACTCCATAGCACAGCAAAAATCGCCGTACGCTGGTAGGCTAACACTAGCCATGAGCGACAATTTGCACCAGTTACGCTGTTTCGGATGTGGGGCGCGCATTGCAGGCGCCGAGGCCCAACCGGATTTCCGTTGCGCCGAGTGCGGAGATCTGTTTGAAGTGGAGTATCCCGGCTGGAACCAGCGCAAGGGCAACGACCGACCCAATGCGGGTGCGCTGAAGTGGCTGTGGCGTGAGCGGCGGTGCTCTTCCGAGGTGCTGGACCACTCCGGCGTGTGGCGCTTCCGGGAACTGCTGCCCATCCTGGAGAACTTTGGCGATGTGGTGACCTTGCAGGAGGGCAATACTCCGCTCTATCCGCTGCTGCGCGCGTCCAAGGCACTGGGGATCGACCAGCTTTATGCCAAGCACCAGGGGATGAACCCGACCGGTTCGTTCAAAGACACGGGCATGACGGCGGCGCTGAGCGTAGCCAAGGAACGCGGCTTTGAGTGGGTGGCCTGCGCTTCCACGGGCAATACGTCGGCCGCCATGGCCGCCTATGCCGCCCGCGCCGGACTGCGCTGCCTGGTTCTGATTCCCGATGGCAAGATTGCCTGGGGCAAGCTGGCGCAGGCTATGGACTACGGAGCGGTCACCTGCCAGTTGAAGACCGACTTTGACGGCTGCCTGAGCCTGCTGACCGAGATCGTGAAACAGGAGCCCATCTACCTGCTCAACTCGGTCAATCCTTACAGGCTGGAGGGGCAAAAGACGCCCGCCTTCGAGATTGCCGAGGCCTTCGACTGGAACGTGCCCGACCATCTGATTGTTCCCGGAGGTAATCTGGGCAACAGCTCAGCGCTGGGCAAGGGCTTCCGCGAACTGCATGAACTGGGACTGGTGGCGCGGATGCCGCGCATCTCGGTGATTCAGGCGGCGGGCTCGAATCCGCTGGTGCGCAGCTTTGAGAACAGCCACGGCGCCACGATGGAGCCGGTGGAAGCCAAGACGCGCGCCACGGCCATTCGCATTGGCAATCCTGCTTCATGGCGGAAGGCCGTGCGGGTTATCCAGGATACTGGCGGTTGGTGCCTGGATGTGACCGAGGCCGAGATTGCCATTGCCAAGGCCGAACTGGGCGCGGAAGGACTGGGCTGCGAACCGGCCTCTGCAGTGACATTGGCAGGCTTGAAGAAACTGCGCGCCGAGGGAAAGATTGGCTCCGCGGAAACGGTGGTCCTGGTGCTTACAGGCCACACGCTGAAGGATGCCGATTACACCATCGACTTCCATCGCGGAACGCTGCTGAAGGAAGAAGAAGCGGCCGGGAACGAGGCGAAGATTGAGAGCCTGCGGCGTAACGCGATGGCGGTGGACGCTACGCCCGCGGCAGTGCTGGCCACGCTGAAGGGCAGCGCCGGATGACGAGCGAAGCTCTAGCCGGAAAAGCTGGAAGTTATAGCCTGCGCCTGCCCGCAACCTCGGCCAATCTTGGTCCCGGTTTCGACGCATCTGCCGTGGCTCTGGACTTTTATCTGGAGATTGAGGCCGAGCCGGCAGCGGAGTTTTCCATTGCCGCTACGGGCCGGGATTGGGAGCGCTGCGCGCGGACAGAACATAACCTCATCCTGGAGATCTACAAGGGGCTCTTGGAGAGCAACGGGCGGCAGGTGATCCCTCTGGCGATCCGCATGAGGAACGGCATTCCATTGGGAATGGGCTGCGGTTCCTCGGCAGCCGGACGGCTGGCAGCCATCGCCCTGGCTGTGCATTTTGGCCGGCTGGGCTGGAGTTCCGATCGCATTCTGGAAGAGGCCTGCGTGCTGGAAGGCCACCCGGACAACGCGGCGGCCTGCTGGCTGGGTGGATTTGTAACGGCCGCATGCGAAGGCAGAACCGTGCATGTGGCCCGTGTTGTTCCGCCCGCCGAGTGGCGGGTGATCGTGGTTCTGCCGGCTGATCCGTTGCCCACCAGCAAAGCGCGCGCCATTCTGCCGGGTACCTACTCCCGCGCGGACGTGGTGGCGAATACCCAGTCCGTGGCCCTGCTGGGACTGGCATTTGCCCAGGCGCGGACCGATCTGCTGCGCATGGCCATGAAGGACCGCATTCACCAGCCCTATCGCGCCCCCATTTGCCCGCTGCTGACGCCCCTGCTGCCGCTGGCAGGAAGCCAAGGCATTCTGGGCGCGGCGTTGAGCGGCGCTGGCCCCGCTGTGCTGGTGATTGTCGGCAGTGAGGACAGCCTGGAACAGGCCTCGGCCGGCATTCGATGCGCCATCAAGGACCAGAGGATGCCGGAGTTGCTTGTCTGCCGGTTTTTGGCGGACGGCGCGAGCCAGTCTTTTTGAGGCTCTTCAGGATCGATCGGCGCTGGCCACGAGCCTGGCTCACTTCAAGACATACCGATGAGTACCGATGTTTGCGCTTTGGTTTCAACGGATTTCTGCGAACTGCACATTGGTGATTCTTTTTTGGATTACTTAAGTTAGCTTGTTTTTCAAACCTAAAACACCTAAATTCGCTGCGTGGGCAGTTCTGGGGGAGGGCTGCTCTGGCGCTCGCGATCCTTTCAGGGTCCGAGCGCCTTTGTTTGTTTGCAGGGTTCTCTTCGTCTGCTGTAAGTTCAACATTATGAAGCATGATTGATCAGAGGCTCACGCTTCTCCGTGTATCGTTCGGGTGAGGTTTGCGACTTTCGTTCTGCCTGGCGCATCCCATAAGTGCGCGGTAAAAGGTACACTCAATAGGAGTGAAGGAGCCGCAAGGAGGATCATGGCTGGTTTGGGAGTTTTGGAAGTCACCGATGCATCGTTCGATCAGGAAGTGCTGCGCAGCGAGCAGCCGGTACTGGTGGATTTCTGGGCCGTTTGGTGCGGTCCCTGCAAGGCCATTGGGCCGATCGTAGACAGCATAGCTGCAACCTATGCAGGCAAACTGAAGGTCGCCAAGGTGAATGTGGACGAAAATACGGCCACCCCGTCGCGGTTTGGCATTCGCGGCATTCCGGCGCTTCTGTTTTTCAAGGGCGGTAAGGTAGCCGATCAGGTTGTGGGCTTTGTGCCCCAGGAAGTGATCGACGAGAAGATCAAGAAACTGCTGGCGTAGAGCCCGTTGGGCTTTGACCTCGGATTGTTAGACAGAAAGGCCCGGCCCATGCGCCGGGCCTTTCTGTCGATTGGGAGGATGTCGCCATCACCTGTACTTGCGCAACACGCCCAGAACACGGCCCTGTATGGCCACCTGGCCAGAGGGAATGTAGATAGGCTCCATCTCCATATTGGCTGGCTGCAGCCGCACGACGCTGCCCTCTGCGTAAAAGCGCTTCAGGGTGGTTTCGGCGCCATGCACCAGGGCCACCACAATCTCTCCCTGGCGCGCGGTGCGCGTGCGCTCAACCAGCACATAATCGCCGCTGATGATGTGCTCGTCGCGCATCGAGTCGCCACGCACTTCCAGGGCAAAGACATCGCGGTTGCCCACCACGTCATGCAGAGAGATGCTC
>CAVZNE010000270.1:0-5240 GCA_963776445.1 Terriglobales bacterium | reverse complement strand
AGTGTTATGCCTGGTTTCTTGGTTCGGTTGCGTATTGCTCCTGCGGAGAGATGGCTGGCGCAACTGCATAGCCCGATGGGGCTGGATCTGGGTGCGGATTCTCCTGAGACGATCGCCTTGTGTGTGGTTGCGGAGATTCAGAGGTCGCTGGTTGCTGCCACAGGGCTGCCGCTGCGTGAGGTGCGCGGAGCAGTAAGTTCACGGTAAAGAAGATTGCCGGGTACGGCTATGCGGGGTCGGAGTTTCCTGCTTTCCCACCTTTGGCGCAAGAACGCGCCAAGGATGGGGCACCCGGCGAGTTCCGGCTAAGGCATTTTCAGGCCCAACTGAAGCCGCTTTTTGACAGTGGCAGGGTGCGAATCCGCTTGCCGGTGGCGGCGAAGATGGCGTTGCCTATGGCGGGAAGAATCGGCGGCAGGGTGGGCTCACCCAGGCCCGTCGGAGCGTAGTCGGTCTTGCGCCAATAGACTTCGATCTTGGGCACTTGCCGCATACGCATCAGGGGGTGGTTGTGGAAGTTCGATTGCTGGATTTTGCCATCCACCAGCGTGATCTCCTGCCCCATGTGGCTCATGCCTTCGATGACGCCGCCGTAACCCATGCTCTCGGCGGCGGCGGGGTTGATGATCTGGCTACCCACGTCTCCGGCGGCCCACACGCGGTTCACCGTGACGCGGTTGGCGCTGTCCACGGTGACCTCGGCCACCTCGGCGAAGTAACCCAAATGGCAGAACCAGGCGGCGATTCCCATGCCGCGGCCCGGCTCCTTGCTTCTCTTGGCCCAGCCTGACTTTTCCGCGACCAGCTCAAGCACGCCTTTGAATCGTTCCGGAATAAGAACGGACGGTCCGGTTGGCTCGTGGTCGCCGACGGCGTCGTGCTCGCCCGAGGACCAGGGTGGGCGCGTATTGCCGAGCAGCTCAAGCTGAAACTCGAGCGGATCGCGTCCGGCAGCGGTGGCCATCTCGTCCAGGAAGGACTGCGCCACCCAGCAGTAGGCGTTGTCGCCGGGGGCGCGCAAGGCGCCGGTGCGCAGCATGAGCGGCTGCATGGAGGTATAAAGCGCGTAGGCCGGCGGAAAACCGGCAGGGTACGAGTCCTGGCCGATGCCGCCGCCGGAGGTTGCATGCTTGCCATCGCCAAAGGTGACAAAGTGATGACGCCAGGCAGTGAGCTTGCCCTGGGCATCCAGGCCGCCTTTGAGGCCCACGGTTGCGCCGGGACGCAGGCCGTCGTGGGTAACGTCGTCTTCGCGGGACCAGAGCAGCTTGACCGGCGCGTCAATCTGCTTGGCGATCCATGCGGCCTCGACCAGGTAGTCGTTCTGGAGCCGGCGGCCAAAGCTGCCTCCGGAGCGCACCATGTGGGTGGTGATGTCGCTCTCCTGGATGCCCAGCGTTTTGGCGACCAGGCTGCGGCCGTCTCCCGGCAACGTGCTGGTGGACCACATCTCCAGCTTGCCGTCTTTCCAGTGCGCGGTTGCTCCCTGCGGCTCCATCGTGACGTGGGCAATGAAGGGGAATTCGTAGGTGGCCTCGACGACCTTGGCCGACGATTTGAGCGCGGCGTCCACGTCGCCATACTTGCGCACCGTGGTTGCGGGCGGGGCCGCAAGCAGTTCCTTGGCACGCTTGTTGAACCCCTCAGAGCTTTGCGACGCCGCGGGGCCCAGATCCCAGTCGACCTTGAGCTGTTTGCGGGCCTGCTGCGCCTGCCACCAGGTGTCGGCCACGAGGACGATGCCTGGCTCCATGCCTGGTTCCCAGGGCGTGAAGGCCGCGGGCGTGATGCCGCCATCGATAACCAGTACATGGCGCACGCCGGGCAGCGTTTTGATGCGCTCAATGTTGGCCGACTTTACCTTGCCGGCAAATACGGGAGCCTTCTCAATGGAGGCGTACAGCATGCCCGGCAACTGCACATCGATGCCGTAAAGCGGCTTGCCGGTGACGATGGCGTGAGTGTCAACGCCAGGCTGCGAGTGGCCGATAATGCGGTAGTCTTTGGGGTCTTTGAGCTGGACGCTGCTGAGCGCGGGCGCGGGCAGCGCGGCGGCTTTGGAGGCCAGCTCGCCATAACTCGCGGAGCGGCCCGAGGCGGCGTGGAGCACGCGGCCCGACTGCGTGGTGCATTCGGCGGGCGGCACGCCCCATGTTTCCGCGGCTGCGGCAATGAGCAACTGGCGGCCGGCCGCGCCGACGCGGCGCATCGGCTCCCAGCCCTGGGGCGTGTTGGCGGAGCCTCCGGAAAACTGGTGGCCGTAGATCTTCTCGTTGAGCTCGGCCTGCTCGACGCGAACATCTTTCCAGTCCACGTCAAGCTCTTCAGCGATGAGCATGGGCAGCATGTTGCGCATGCCCTGGCCCGACTCCGAGGCGCGCGCCATGATGGTAACCACGCCATCGGGAGCGATATGAATGAAGGCTTGCGGCGCAAGATCGGGCGGCGCGGCTGGACCCTGAGCCACGGCGAGAGGTGAAGAATAGAGGCTCAGCGCAAAACCGCCGCCCGCCAGGGCGCTCATCTGCAAAAAAGATCGCCTGTTCATCTGCATCACTTGGCCCTCCTTTATTTGGTGGCGCTCGCCTGGGCTGCCTGGTGAATGGCTTCGCGGATGCGGGGATAGGTTCCGCAGCGGCACAGGTTGCCGCTCATGGCGGTATCGATCTCGGCATCGGTGGGATGCGGCGAGCGGGCCAGCAGCGCGGTGGCCGTCATGATCTGGCCGGACTGGCAGTAGCCGCACTGGGGCACGTCGAGCGCCTCCCAGGCCAACTGGACCGGATGTCGCTCATCCTCGGAGAGGCCTTCGATGGTGGTGATGGGATCGGTCACGGACCCTACGTGGGTCATGCAGGAGCGCACCGCATGGCCGCCCACCAGCACCGTGCATGCGCCGCAGACGCCCATACCGCAGCCGTACTTGGCGCCTTTGAGGTCGAGCACGTCGCGCAGCACCCAGAGCAGCGGCGTATCCGGCGGCACGTCCACCGTCTTAACCACATTGTTGACTGTCAGTTTTAGGGACATGGTTCACTCCATTAGGGGCATGGGGAAAAGGAACGAACACGAGTACACGATTGAGATGGAGTCTAGCGCATCCGCGATTCAGTTTTCCAGATGAATCGAGACTGCCGGGAGGCGAATCCAGAGGGGATGGCGTAACCAGTGCGGCACCAGGGAGATGGAGCGCGGCATTCGAATTTCCTCGGCTGCTCACACCACCGAGGCGGTAGTGCAAGCAGCCGTAAAGCCTTATTCCACGGTGACGGACTTGGCCAGGTTGCGGGGCTGATCCACGTCGCAGCCGCGGCGGACGGCGATGTAGTAGGCCAGCAGTTGCAAAGGGACGATCTCAATCAGCGGAGACAGCAGTTCGGTGGCCTGCGGAATGTAGATGACGTGCTCCACCAGGCCGCCGATGGTAGTGTCGCCCTCAGTGGCAATGGCAATCACGCGACCGGAGCGGGCGGTGACTTCCTGAATGTTGGAGAGCGTCTTCTCATAGCGCAGCTTGGAGGCGGGGTCGGACTCGTCGCGCGTGGCCAGCACCACCACCGGCAGGGTTTCGTCGATGAGAGCATTCGGCCCGTGCTTCATTTCGCCGGCCGGATAGCCCTCGGCGTGGATGTAGGAGATTTCCTTGAGCTTGAGCGCGCCCTCAAGGGCAATGGGAAAATGAATGCCGCGGCCCAGGTAAAGGAAATCGCGGGCGGTGGAGAAGGCCTTGGCCAGCAGTTCGCACTGGGCGGAACGGGAACGCAGCACTTCCTCGATTTTGGAAGGGATGCGGCCCAGCTCCTCAATGAGCGCCACGGACTGCTCCTGGTCGAGCCTGCCGCGGAGTTGGCCGAGCTTGAGAGCCAGCAGAAACAGCGCCGTGAGCTGGGCGGTGAAAGCCTTGGTGGAGGCCACGCCAATCTCCGGGCCAGCGTGAGTATAGATGGCGCCGTGAGCCTCGCGGGCCACCATGGCGTCCACCACGTTGCAAATGGCCACGGTCTTTGAGCCGAGGGCGATCATTTCGCGCTGGGCGGCCAGGGTGTCGGCGGTTTCGCCGGACTGGGTGATGAGCAGGCCGAGAGCGTTGCGATCGGGAATGGGGTTGCGATAGCGATACTCGCTGGCGTAGTCCACGTCCACGGGCAGGCGGGCCAGCCGCTCGATCATGTACTTGCCGGTGAGAGCGGCGTGCCAACTGGTGCCGCAGGCAGCGATGTTGATGCTGGAGGCCAGGGCCAGCTCCTCGTCGGCGATCTTCATCTCGCCCAGGAAAACCTTGCCCGAATCCAGTGAAACCCGGCCCAGGGTGGTGTCGCGAACGGCTTGGCCCTGCTCCCATATCTCCTTGAGCATGAAGTGCTTGTAGCCGCCCTTTTCCGCCTGGATGGGGTCCCATTGAATGTGTGTGATGTTGCGCTGAATCGGGCTGCCGTCAAAATCGGTGAGTTCGACGCCGGCCAGGGTCAGGATGGCCATATCGCCGTCGGCCAAGAGGTACATGTTGCGCGTGTGCTGCAAAATGCCGGGCACGTCGGAGGCGACAAAGGACTCGCCCTCGCCCACGCCGACGACCACCGGCGGGCCGAAGCGGGCAACCACAATCTTGTCCGGCTCGCTGGCGCACAGAACGCCCAGCGCAAAGGCCCCGGTGAGGCGCTTGACGGCGCGGCGAACAGCCACTTCCAACTGGATCGGTTCGCCGGCTGCTTCCGCATCCAACTTCACCTGTTCGATCAGGTGGGCAATGACTTCGGTGTCGGTTTCCGTGACAAACTTGTGGCCCTGGGCGGTGAGTTCGCGCTTCAGCTCCAGGTAATTTTCCACAATGCCGTTGTGGACCACGACGATGCGGCCGGTGCAGTCGCGATGCGGATGGGCGTTTTCTTCCGTGGGGCGGCCATGCGTGGCCCAGCGCGTGTGGCCAATGCCGTAGGTGCCTTCAATGCGGTGCTCGCGCAGCACTTCTTCCAGGTTGTGCAGCTTGCCCGGAGCGCGGCGCACCTCAAACGTGGTGCTGGAAGGACTGCCCACGGCGATACCCGCCGAGTCGTAGCCGCGATATTCGAGGCGCCTTAGCCCCTCGATGATGACTGGAACTACCTTCTTGGGACCAACATAGCCAACAATTCCGCACATTCGATCATTCTATGCGAATCCGCAGGGGATCAAACCGCGCAAAGCGCGGCGCGCTCCGCCAGAGGCTCGCTATTCCTCAATACGGTATGTGTAGTCTTCGA
>CAVZNE010000269.1:0-6344 GCA_963776445.1 Terriglobales bacterium | reverse complement strand
GGATCGCGCGATGCAGGCGCAATTTGACCGCGACAAGCCGATTGAAGCGTGGAGGCGGGTGGTTCGTCCAGACCAGACCGTGGGACTGAAGGTGAATACATTGGGAGGTCGTGGGATCTCCAGCAATCTGCAACTTGTGGAAGCGATTTGTGAGCGGCTGCAGGACGCGGGCATCAAGGCCAGCGACATTGTGGTTTGGGACCGCGACAGCGAGGAGATGGAGCACGCCGGATTCCACTTGGGCGAGGGCGGAAACCGCGTGCAATGCTACGGCACCGATCGCGCCGGTTACGAGCAGGATCTGGTTGAGTATGGAAGCGTGGGCAGCCAGTTATCGAAGATACTTACCCGGCGCTGCGACGTGCTGATCAATGTGCCGGTGCTGAAGGACCACGACGGCGCGGGCATAACCTGCGCTTTGAAAAACATGTACGGGGTGATTCATAACCCCAACAAGTACCACCCCAATGGCTGCAATCCGTACATTGCGGACCTGAATATGCTGCCGGAGATTCGAAGCAGGATGCGCCTGACGATCTGCGATGCGACGACGGTCATCTACGAGGGCGGGCCGGGATACAAGCCGGAGCACAGTTGGAAACACAATGCCCTGCTGGTGGCGCAGGATCCTGTTGCGCTGGATTCCGTCGGCTGGCAGATCATTGAGCGCAAGCGGGCAGAGATGGGGTTGAAGACCCTGGAGAGCGAAGACCGTGCGCCGCGCTACATTGCGACGGCCGCCGACCGGGAGCATCGCCTGGGCACAAACGATCCCCGGAGGATTGCAAAGATCGAGTTGTAGCCTGGACGCGATGGAAGAGGTTGAATATGTTGGGCGAACGCGATATGCAGGCAGGCGAAGGTCCAGTGATCCGCGGTGAGCGAAGCCCGCTGGACCGTCGTTGGTTCATGAAATGCGCCGTGGCATCGGGAGCGGTATTGGGCGTGAGCGGCAATCCCGCAGCGGGGATGAGTTCAGGGGGCAGTATGCAGAAGCAGGACGATGCGCGCTTTGTTGTGGAAGCCAAGTTCTATCAGAAGCTGGCGAACAAAAAGATCAAGTGCAAGCTGTGTCCGCGCGAATGTACCGTGGGCGACCGGGAGCGCGGCTATTGCGGAGTGCGGGAGAATCGCGACGGCATCTACTACACGCTGGTCCATTCGCGGGTGTGCGCGGCGCACGTCGATCCCATTGAGAAGAAGCCGCTGTTCCACTACCTGCCGGGCACGGTGGCTTTCTCGGTGGCCACAGCAGGATGCAACGTGAACTGCAAGTTCTGCCAGAACTGGGATATCTCGCAGGCGCGGCCGGAGCAGATTCCCGCCGATTACGCTCCACCACTGCGGGTTGCCGAGTTAGCGAAGCAATATAACTGTCCGACGATTGCCTACACCTACAGCGAGCCGGTCATCTTCTCGGAGTATCTGATGGATACAGCCGACGCCGGGCACGCAGCCGGCCTCCGCAGCATTGTGGTTTCGAATGGCTACATACAGGAAGAGGCGCTGCGAGCGGCCTACGGCAAGATGGACGCGGTCAAGATCGATTTGAAGTCGTTCTCCGAGTCGTATTACCGGAACGTGGTGACAGGCCAGTTGAAGCCGGTTCTGGATACGCTGGTGACGCTGCGCAAGATGGGCAAGTGGACGGAGATTGTGTACCTGGTTCTGCCCACGCTCAACGATAGCGATGCGGAATTCCGCGGACTGGCAACATGGATCAAGACCAACCTGGGCGTGGATGTGCCGCTTCACTTTACGCAGTATCATCCCGAATACCTGTTGAAGAATCTGCCCATCACGCCGGTGCCCACGCTGGAACGCGCCAAGGCGATAGCCGACGCCGAGGGGTTGCACTATGTGTACATCGGCAATGTGCCGGGGCATCCCGCGCAAAACACGTACTGCCCAAAGTGCCGCAAGCTGCTGGTAGAGCGGGTAGGATTCACGGCAAGCAAGATGCTGATCCGCAAGGATGGGGCCTGCCCCATCTGCAGGCAGCCGATTCCAGGAGTGTGGCATGTATAACGGTGCAGAGGAGGTTGAACGAATGAGCAACAAGATCAACGCAGCTCGATATTGGCTGGCGGCTCAGGTGATTGGCCTATTGGCGATTACGCCCATGCAGCAAGCCTGCAAAGCTAGCCAACCCAAGGTGCGAGAGGCGGGAGTTGCGGGCAGCTTCTATCCGGCAGATCCGTCGGCACTCACAGCGATGATGGACGGCATGCTGGCAGGCGCCGCGCTGCCGCCGATCAAGGACCCGATTCTGGCCGTGGTCGCGCCGCATGCAGGCTATCAATATTCCGGCCCCGTGGCTGCGTACACGTACGGAGCATTGCGGGGGCGCAAGTACTCGCGCGTAGTGGTGATTGCGCCTTCGCACTTTGAGAGCTTCGATTACACGTCGATCTACGACGGCGATGCGTACGTGACGCCGCTGGGAACAGTGCCAGTAGACAAGGCCTTTGCCGCGCAACTGGCGAGGATGAGTTCGACCATGCGGCTTTCCGGCCACGGGCACGTTCCCACCTCGGCAGGCGCGGAACATGCCATCGAGGTCCAGTTGCCGTGGTTGCAACACGTGCTCGGTGATTTCCAATTGGTGCCCATTGTGATGGGAGATCAGAGCTACGAAAACAGCCGCGCGCTGGGTGTGGCCCTGGCGAAACTGATTCAGGGTGCTCCCCAGGGAGAGACCACGCTGATTGTGGCCAGTTCCGACTTGTCCCACTATCACCCCTACGATGATGCGGTAAGGATTGACCACAAGACGCTGCATGCGCTCGAAGCGTGGGACTACTTCAGCATGTCGCGCAATTTTCAGACGCGGGTTTGGGAAGCCTGCGGCGGCGCACCGATTGTGGCGGCCATGATTGCCGCCGAGCACATGGGCGCAAACCAGGCGCAGGTGCTGAAGTATGCCAATTCCGGCGACACCGCGGGCGACCATTCGCGCGTGGTGGGATATAGCGCGGATGTATTTGTAAAAGCACCGAGCGGGAAGTCGGCGGAAGTTCCTTTCTCCCTGAGTGACCGCGAGAAGGATGAACTGCTGGCCCTGGCGCGCAAGTCGGTAGAGCATGCGGTAACGAACAAAAAATCCTATGATCCACCCGCCAGCGCAACCGAGGCGCTGAACCAGGAGCGCGGCGCATTTGTGACCCTCAAGAAAGCAGGGGAACTGCGCGGTTGCATCGGCTATACCTCGGCGATGGAACCTCTCTATCTGACGGTACGGGACACCGCCACGTTGGCGGCATTGCGCGATCCACGCTTCCCGCCGGTGTCGGTTGCGGAGTTGCCGCAACTGCAGTACGAAATATCGGTGCTGTCGCCGCTACGGCGCGTAGTGGACACTCATCAGATCAAGGTTGGCCAGCACGGCTTGCTGATGAAAAATGGCGACGATGAGGGACTGCTGCTTCCGCAGGTGCCGGTGGAGCAAAAGTGGGACCGGGAGACGTTTCTGGAAGAGACCTGCCGCAAGGCGGGGATGAACTCCAACTGCTGGAAGAGCGAGGATACGGACATTTTTCTGTTTACCGCGGTGGTGTTTGGCGAGCACAAGCCGTAGACGCTCTAATCGGTCGCGGATCTTTTTTCAGAGAAGCTGGCCCGCATGGCCAACAGTGCGGGCGCGAGGTTGACGGCAGCGCAGAGGCCTGCCGTCTTCCAGAAGCCGAACACCGGGATCAGATAGGCGCTCAACAGAAGCGCGCCGGCGCATCCGCCTAGCAGATCAAGGGCATAGAGCGTTCCCAGATTTGACCGGCCGCTGTCGCCGCGCAGATAGATTTGTGCGGCTGCGCAGAATTGATACCCTCCCAGCACTCCACAAAGAGCAGCCATTAAAGGGAAGACACACTGCGCGGCGATCCAGACTGCGGCTATGCCGGAGGCCTTGTCCATCTGGCTGAATACCAGCATCAACAGAGGCGCTGAGAGACCGAGCAGAAACTGCGTGGGAGCCAGGTTTCTGCAGGCAGTACGATTGCCTGATGAAGTGCGGCGGATGACCTGCCAGCTACCAAAGGCCATGCCCGCCATGCACAGGCCAATGAGGATTGCCAGTTGCTGGTACACGTAGCCGTAGATGGACTGGAAGGCCAGCAGCACAAAAATCTGCAAGGCCATCAGGGTGAATCCGGTTGCAGCCGCGCAGTACGCCGCGGCAGAGCGGGCTCGGCTTGCGCGCGCAGGCACATACGCCAGCAGCAACGCTGCGAGTAGCAAGATTCCAAGGATCGAGCTAAGGACCGTAGTGTACGGAATATGCGCGACAGCTTGAAACCATTGGGCATAACCCAACTTGAATTGAGCGCTCCACAGCACCGCGTTGAAGTAATAGGCGATGGGCGCAAAGTCGCGATTGACGGGCGTCGAGTCCAGGGGCCGCAACTGCTCGCGAACCTGCTCCATGCGATCGGACGTCATGCGGTAAGGGATGAAATACTCCCGCACGTATTGCGTGCGTAAATGCCGCTCGCGCAACCTGGAGATCAAGACTTGCGGGTCGTCTGTGAGTACCCCAGGCTGGGTTGCGGCAAAGAAGTGGATGGTGTCGCCGGGGATCGTAACCACGTACGGAAACACTTGCTCCAGGGTGTGCTGAATGCACCGGAGAAACTCCGCCAACTCGGGGCTCATCGTCTCTTCCGACGAGCGCAGCGTGAAGGCCTGCAGGCCGCCGGGGGCTAGGTGCGCGCGGGCGGAGCGAAAGAACTCGACCGTATAGTAGCGGTTCAACTGCGCGGTCTGCGGGTCGGGCACATTGAGAAGAATTATGTCGTATGTGTCGCGATTCGAGCGCAGATACGAACGGCCATCCGCATAGTGGATATGCACCCGTGGATCTGAACTTGCAGGAGCGTACTGCGCGGGAAAGTACTGCCGCGCCAAGCCGATCAGCGCCGGATCCAGCTCGACAGAATCGATGCGCTCGACACTTGGATGCTTCAACGCCTGAGCAATACCGCCATTCACGCCGCCGCCGACAAGAAGGATATGCCGCGGCGCGGGACGCTCCAGCAACGCATAGTGAACAGCCTCTTCAGCGGCGCTTTCATCGGGCGCATTGGCAAGGACCACGCCATTGTCATACAGGGTGCGGATGTTGCCGGTTTCAGTGACAGCGAGGTTGCCATAGATTGAGTCGCGCACTGCCACCAAATCAAAGCTTTTCCACAGACACGCCTGCGCTGACTTGTCCAGCGTCGGCGCAATCCACAGAAGCAGAGGAACTGCACAAGTTAGAGTTGTAATAGCAAGAACCGCAAAGCGCTTGCGGCGCATGCGGAAGAACAGGATTGCTGCCATGCCAACGTTCAACTGGGCCACGACGGCAGTAATCTGAAAAGCATTGAGGAAGCGCAACAACACGAGGCTGGCAACGATTCCACCCAAGCCGGAACCCACGGCTTCAAGTAGATAAGCCGAACTGGCGGCAAGGCGCGCTGAGAGGGAGAGCTCCTGTTCCGCCATCAGCGCGGCTACTACGAATAGCGCGCCGGAGACGAGGCAAAACACGCTGAGGCACACCAGGGATACAAGCAGCAGCGGCACTGGACCAACCAGTTCACCCGGCACGGTTTGAAACAGAGTCTTGGAGAAGCGCAGTGCCCAGATTGTGAGAGGCAGGCTGAAGCCTTGCAGGCATTCAAGCGCGGCAACCACCTGGCGAGCACGGTCTGCGCCCAGCGCACATAGGCTGCTTATGCTGCTGCCGACGGCGGTCCAGAAGAGCCAGGTGGCCAGCATGATTCCGAGGGAGATTTCGTTTCCGTTGAAGACGACAATCAGTTCCCGCATGAGGACGATCTGGCCCAGTACCGCACTGAATCCAACCAGCGCCAAAGTCGCAACCAGGGCAGGCGGCAGCCTTTTCGAAGTGGGCAACGGGACGGGTTGTGTCGGCGCTTTCACCCGAAACGAATTAGAATCCGGAAGCGCCGGAAATGCAAGACTGCCTACTCACGCAGGCCGCTGGTGGACAGTGGCGCCGGCTGCAAATCTGGCTGCATCCAACCTGGCGTTTGGTCAAACCTGGCTTCGCTAGTTCTTTGACAGCATGATTTCGCGCCTTTCAGATTTGTGCTTTTCCACCCTTTCGCCAGAAATAATGCGAAAGAACGGGGCACGGAGTTAGTACCGATTCACGCTGTCAAAGACCTCGTGTCAGGGGCAGATACCTCACATATACACAGATAGAAGATTCCCAGTGCCTACAGAGCGATCGGAGCGGGCGTCATGACCGCAACTGCCTGTATCTGCGCGAAGATCCTAACTGTGCCGAAATGCAGGTTGTCGCGAGAATCACGAGGCTCGCTGACGGAATATCCGAA
>CAVZNE010000268.1:0-4199 GCA_963776445.1 Terriglobales bacterium | reverse complement strand
ATTTGAATCCCTCCGGCAGATCGGGGTGGCAGTATTCTTCACTTTCCAACTCAGCCGTAATGCCCACGGCCGCGATCACTACGTCGGCATCCCGGATGCTGGACAACGCCTCGGCAATGGATTCTCCGCCCTCGCGCTTCCACAGGAGCTGCAATCCCGCGGTTGCCCGGCGGGGAAACTCCAGGTCTTTTACCTGGCCGAAGCGCAGATACTCCAGCTTGATCGGATGTTCTTCTCCTTTGATCAGGTGGAGCGGAAAGGTGCGCTTGGCTTGCGAAGGAGAATCGCTCTCATTCCAATCGTCAACGAGCAGTATGTTATCGATCCAGATACGCACTCCGCCGCCGCCAGTCAATTGCAACGAATAAGTTCCGCTCTCGGGCGCTGAGAGTTTTCCCGACCAGCGCGCCGTGTATCCATTCAATTCCGCCCACTGCGGCAAACGGTCAACTCCGAAGCCAAAGCTGATCTGCGGGTCTATCCGCGCGGATGCGGGTGGACCCGATAGATCACGAGTGGTGAAGTACTCGGCAGTCAATCCTGTTTTGCCGGATTCCGTAGCAAAGGCTGAGCGAGGCACGGGGAAAAAGTTATGCAAGAAGTTGGTTCCCGCAACGTAGGACACGTTTGCGTTTTTGAATTGCTCTCGAATGCCATCTATTACAGTGGTCTGGCGCGAGGGCATGCCGTTGTAATTGCCCAGAAGGGCGTTCCCGGAATCGCCGAGAGGTCCAATCACAGCGATCCTGCGGATTTGTTTCTTGAGCGGCAGTATGCCGTCGTTCTTCAGTAGCACCATGCTCTGCCGGGCCACTTCAAGCGCCAGGCCGCGATGCGCCTCACTATCGTTCTCGGTGAAGGGAATGGCGGCGTACTTCACCATGGAGGGAGGATCGAACATTCCCAGGCGAAAGCGCGCCGTAAAAAGCCTGCGTAGCGACCGGTCAATCTCGCTCTCGCTCAAGTCGCCCTTTTTGGCAGCCTCAAGGTAGCCGGCGCTCTCAGTCTGTGAAAAGTCGCAATCGAGGTCCGTTCCCCGTTTCATCGAGATCGCCGCGGCCAATTCAATGTTCTTCACATATTTGTGGCCGCTGTAGATGTCGGTGATTGCCGCGCAATCGGAGACGACAAATCCCTTGAACTGCCAGTTCCTGCGAAGGGTCTCATCGAGAAGAAAACTATTCGCGCAGGAGGGCTCCCCGTTCAGCGAGTTGTAGGCACACATCACGGAACCCGCATTACCCTCGACAACCGCCGCGCGGAAGGCGGGCAGATAAGTATCTTCAATGTCGTGTTTTGAAAGCTGCACATCGATGGCGTGCCGGGCGGGCTCAGGGCCGCTGTGTGCGGCAAAATGCTTGGGGGTTGCCAGCACCTTGAGGTACTTCGGATCGTCGCCCTGCAGGCCGGTCACAAACGCAACGCCTATTCTCGAAGTCAGAAAGGGATCTTCGCCATAGGTCTCTTGTCCGCGGCCCCAGCGCGGATCGCGGAATATGTTGATATTGGGGGACCAAAAAGTGAGCCCTTCGCTCTGCACGTGCATGTCGTGGCGTAATGCCTCATGATGCCGTGCACGGGCCTCGGTGCTGATTGCATCCGCCATCTCGTGAACCAGCATGGGGTTCCATGTGGCCGCAAAGCCAATCGCCTGAGGAAAAACCGTGGCCGCGCCATCGTTGCCGACCCCGTGGAGGGCTTCACTCCAGTAGTTGTAGGCCGGCACTTTGAGCCTTGAAATTGCCGGAGCAATGCTCAGTAGTTGCGCCGTCTTCTCCTCCAGCGTCATGCGGCCAATCAGGTCATCTACCCGTTTCTCCGTGGGTGCCAAGGGATCCAGATAAAGCGGTGCGCAGGCGGCCGATTTTGCGTCTGAAGGAGTGAGGTTCGGGACTTGCGAGCAGGCGATACATGGGGCCAGGATGATCGACAGACAGACAACCTTGCCAGTGAGTTTATTTCTTTTCTTGGAGATCACTTTAGATCGCTCCGTTTCTCGAAATTAGTATTATATGATCTATTCGGGATTGCAATTGTTTGTTGAATAGGTCACAACCCTTCTTCGATACCGGGCGGTGTTGTTGCATAGATCGAGCGAGGGTCAAGATTCCCTTTATTCCCAGCCGTTTTGCGGGGCGCTGTTCAGAGTCCCCGATTGGAAATCGGCAAACCCCTCGCCTTCAGGCGACGGAGGGACCAGGTTTGTTGGGATGGAAGCCCACAAGCGTGGCAGTTACTCGGTATGTACTGTAAGTAGCGCCTGGTGTGGATGACGAAGTATCGCTACCGTGTTCTTGCAGGCAATGCCGGTCTGCGTTGCCGCGAATTGCTTCGCGAGGGCTCTCGCAGCCAAGAGATGGTGAACTCGATCAATCAGGACGATGTTCACATACTGATCGGTATTCCGCGCCCCAAAATGGTGGCCAGCACAATTCTGCCTGTGTTTGCCGCAGGTACGTGCTAGGTGGATCGCACTCTTGCCCTTGGCGGGCGGCGAAGCCTATTGCTTCGCCGGCTTGATGGCCTCCTTGATAGCCTTGAACTCCTCAATTGCCTGAGGCGAGGGGCTGCCATCCTCATAGACTTCGAGGTTGATGACGGGCACATTTTTCCTTGCAATGGCCTTTTGAATGTAGTCAGTCACCTCCGCGGCGCTTAGCTGTGGCGCGGGTATGGCAGAGTTGGGAGTTATATGCCCCCAGTCGGTTCCCTCATTTGTTGTCGTCATGGTTGCTTGCAGTCCCTTCTGCGGGCCAGACACATAAATGCCATTTGCATTGAGCGGTAACTCGGGGTCGTCCGTGATTCTGTCGGCGAAGGATCCCTCGCCGCACGCATAGTCCTGGAAGTCGGTAGCCTTGGGCAAGATCCACGAGTTATAGCCCACAACCCGCACGGGGTTCCCAGCTTTGGCGGCTTTGGTCATCTCTTCCCATGGAGCCTGCAATGAGTAGTAAAACGCAGTTCCATCGTCAAACCAGAATCCGGCCAGTTTGTCCCCATAGCGAAGGCCAATCTCACGAATTGCCGATTTCCACTCCTGAAAATACTCGTTTTTGTCCATCTTCCTCAAGCTGTTTCCACGCCACCAGTCTTTCTCGACGCGTCCGGCGTGGTAGTAGATCATCAGCTTGACGCCGCGCGCCTGGAGCGCGTCCGCCAGCTCGCCGATGAGGTCCCGCTTGGTTGTCCTGCCGGGCATGATCCGCTCAATGGCATCGAGCGGGCCGGGAAAGTAGTATTCAGACCAACTAGTAGCGAAGACAATGAAGCCGGCGCCGGTTCCCGCGACCATATCGGCGAAGGCATTCACGTTGAAATCCCGCACGGCGTCCGCGTAGGATTTCTTCTCGCCGTTGCGGGGATAGGTTGCCGCTGTCCAAGTAAACATCAGTCCATATTTCGCTTGTTGCATCCATGCCGTGGACGACTTGAGTTTGGCGGCTCTCTGAGCCAGTGACTTCGCTACACCCGGCTTCACCAACTCCATGGACAACAGGGACAGGTTGAAAGCTTCGCCGGGCTTTGCCAGCGCGCGCAGCACAATCTTGCTCTCACCCGCGGGCAGCCGGAGAGTTCCAGGAATCACGTTTCTCGCCCACTCATTGGCCGCTGTAGCTTTACGTTTGTCCACGGTGTAGGTGAGCTTGCCGGACTCGTTTGCAACCTCTACGGTTACAGGAGCAGGGGAAGGGAGCTTGCAGTTGGTGAGGATTTGACCGCAATTCACGATCAAGAGCGATACAGAGTAGTCTCCTGCTTCAGGAGCACGAATCGTCCAGGTGAAGGAGTCGCCGCTACTTGTCCAGTTCTGGACCCAGAAGCGGTTAGCCTGGCCAGGCCACAGTTCGATCAAGTTCCCTTTGAGGATGGCGTCAGAGGCCATCAGCACGGTTATGTCCGCGGGATCGATGGATATGACCTTGGCTGACCCAGGAGGTGGCGGGGCGGGTTGCTGACTGTGGAGCATCGTAGAGGACAACTTTTCCGGCGGGATTCAGGCCGGCACGCTGCTTCGCGGCGTTGTGCGCGATAAAAGCGGTTCCATCCATGAGATAGTTTTTCAGAAGGTCGTTAGTGCGGGTAATCACTCCCTCAGGGGAAGAGCACCAATGGCCTCCGCGCCTCGGTCGGGATCTGGATGGCGCACTTCAAAGCCTCTCGATCCATGCCCTCCCGGTAGATGCTGAACGCTCCAC
>CAVZNE010000267.1:0-6479 GCA_963776445.1 Terriglobales bacterium | reverse complement strand
GAAAACGGTCCGGCCAGCCCTGCATTCGGGGACTGCGGATTACGGTCTGGGATGTGCTGGGTTGGCTGGCGGCAGGAGTAGACGAGAACCAGATTCTCGCCGACTATCCTGAGTTGGAATCCGCCGATTTCCGGGCCGTCTTTGAGTACGCCGCACGCGTAGGGCGGCGTGTCGCCCTGTGAAGCTCCTTCTCGATGAGAATCTCTCGCGCCGTCTGGTCCAGCGCATTGAAGATCTATTTCCAGACTCCGTCCATGCCGGCACCGTCGGACTGCTTCATGTGCCAGATCGTTCGGTGTGGGAGTTCGCCAAGGCCAACGACTTTTCCATCGTTACTGCAGATGCCGACTTCTATGAGCTGGCCACGGCGCTGGGACCTCCGCCCAAGGTGATTTGGCTTCGCGGTTGCGATTACCCGACGGCTGTTGCTGAACAGCTGATCCGCAACCAGGCAATCCGGATCGCTGAGTTTCTGGAAGAGCCGGAGCGGGCAGTACTCATCTTGCGGTTGAAATAACTGCCTCATCCGCCGCCGCGAAACCATGGCCGACCTGCTCGCTCCGGAGATGCTCTAACTGGTTGCCGCTTTCCTTGCGCCGTAGAACCTGAAACTTGTGCCTCCTAAGCCCCGTCCGTTAAGGTGTTGCGCGGAGGATTCTACGATGCAAATTGGAACGCAGGCGATGTGTGTCCTGGTAATTGCAGGGCTGGTGCTGGGACTATCCACGCCCGTTCATGCCGGCTCCCTGACGGTGAAAACGGAGCAGGGCAAAGTACAAGGCAAGACCATCAACGACGGCAAGGTAAAGGCTTTTCTGGGATTGCCCTATGCGGCTCCTCCAGTGGGCGATCTGCGCTGGAAGGCGCCTCAACCGCCCGCCAAGTGGACGGGTGAGCGCGATGCCACCAAGTTTGGCGCGCACTGCGCCCAGGGCCGCGTCTTTGACGACATGATCTTCCAGGATGCCGGGCCCAGCGAAGACTGCCTCTTCCTCAACGTCTACGCGCCGGCCGACGCCACCGGCAAGAGCAAGCTCCCTGTGATGTTCTGGATCCATGGCGGCGGCTACTCCGGCGGTGCCAGCTCGGAACCGCGTCACAACGGCGACTTTCTGCCCCTCAAGGGCGTCGTGCTGGTCACCATCAACTATCGCCTGAGCGTCTTCGGCTTTCTGGCCACCGCCGACTTGGCCAAAGAGGCCAACGGCGTCGCCGGGAACTACGGCCTGGCCGACATGATCTCTGCCTTGCAGTGGGTCAAGGGCAACATCAAGGGGTTTGGCGGCAACCCGGACAATGTGACCATCTTCGGCGAAAGCGCCGGCTCCTTTGCCGTGAGCACGCTGATGGCCTCACCCGTTGCCAGGGGACTGTTCCACAAGGGCATCGGCGAAAGCGGCGCGGCCTTTAGCAGCACCCTCGCCTATGACACCCTCGAAGCGCGTGAAAAAGCCGATGGAGAATGGGTAGCCTCGCTCGGCGTCAAGTCGCTCGCGGAACTGCGCGCCCTGCCCACCGGGAAGATTCTTGAGGCCGTCAAAAGCAGAGGAATGACCGGTTTTCCTCCTGATATCGACGGCAAGGTGCTCGTTGAGCCTGTGGATGTAACCTACGCGGCCGGCCGTCAGGCGCATGTGCCGCTGCTGGCTGGCTGGAACCGCGACGAGGGCAGCTTCCTGGCCAACGGCATGACCGCCGAGAAGTGGAAGGCAATGGCGGCGGGGCTCTTCAAGGAGCGTTCGGCGGAGTTCCTTCAGCTCTATCCCGGCGCTACCGACGAGCAGGCCGCGCGCTCGGCGATTGACTACGCCAGCGACTCCTTCATCGCTTTCAGCACCTGGAAGTGGATCGAGGCCCACCGCAAAACAGGGGAAGCGCCGGTCTATCGCTATCACTTCGAACTGCCCGCGCTGCCCAGCAAGTTCCATCCGGGCACGTTTGTCTTCCACTCCGACGACATCGAGTACGTCTTCGGCACGCTGGACACCCGTCCCGGCGAAACGGTTCGTCCCGAGGATCGCAAGCTGAGCGAGCAGTTCATGAGCTACTGGACCAACTTTGCCCGGACGGGCGATCCCAATCGACCGGGATTGCCGGAGTGGCCGAAGTACGGCAAGGGCGATGAGCTGATCCACCTGGACAGCACCATCACCTCCGGTCCAGATACTCTGCGCCCGCGCTACGAGTTCCTGCTGAAGGGCGTGCCGGCCTTCAAGTTCTGATCCGGAATGTGCATTGAACACAGAAAGGGCCGCCTCTTGAGGCGGCCCTTTCTGTGTTCGTATGAGTAGGTATTGCGATACAGGTCGATAGCTATAACCGGAAACTGACTACTGGCTGACGCCGGCCGCCGAGGCAAAAGCCGCGGACTGAGCAGGCGGCAGCGTGCTGGCCGGAGTCGGGTCGGTGAAAGAGGCGCCCTTGGCGTTGATGGCGCCGGAGTAATCCGGGCCCAGACCCAGCTTTTTGATAGCGCGCGAGTCGGGCATCAGCTTGGTCTGCCAACCCTGGTCTGCCTGGTACTTCTGCATCGCCGACGCGGTTGTCGAGTCCCACTGTCCCGTGGCCTCGCCGGTCATGTAGTGCTCCCGGATCAGCGCCTGCTGAATTTCCGTCACGCGGGCCGGATCAATGGACTGCTGGCCATGCAGCTTGTGCGAACTGGCAGTCCTTGAAGCCTTAAGCCCCTTGGGCAGCGCCGTCTTGTGGGAACCGCGGGCGTGGCCGGAGGCATGGCTGGAGGCGTGGCCGCTGGTGGGGGCCCGATGGATGCGGGAGGCGAATGCGGGGGTTGCGATCAGCGCCGCGGTAAGTAGGAATGCTACGCTTGCTCGAAAAGAATGCACGCTATTTCACCTCA
The DNA here is from genome assembly GCA_963776445.1 of Terriglobales bacterium. Taxonomy (GTDB): domain Bacteria; phylum Acidobacteriota; class Terriglobia; order Terriglobales; family Acidobacteriaceae; genus Telmatobacter. Next base: position 3,619 of record CAVZNE010000267.1, on the reverse strand, counting down.
AAAATTATGATTCCGGAGTCGTCCGAAAAATTCTAACGACAATTAAAGGAAAATGCCAAGAAAAATCGTTCCGATCTGGGAACTCATCGGAGGATGGGAATCGCGCCATGGAATCCCCAGGCATGTTTTCGGTTTCAGTAGCCTGTGAGTTGCCCTACGGGCAGCGGTTCCTGGTTGTGGAAGCCACCCGTACGGCAAAGTCAACAAGGACGTCGCTCTGATCGGCGCAATTGCGCTACTGGAGCGAACCGCCCACGTAATTGATCCCTGCTTCGGGATGGCGCGGGTCTATGATTTCAAAAACCACGTCATCTCCGATTTTGAGCGTGCTCACAACGGCATCGAATTGTTCCTTGGTGCCGGTGGGCTTCCTGTTGATCCGCGTGATGACCAGGCCGGGTTCCAGACCCTGCAGGTCGGCAAACGAGCCGGAACGAACCGACTGGATGGCCACGCCGGGGCCCTTCAGCTTGGCGGCAATGGCCGGGGAGACCTCACGGACCACGATGCCCAGCTTGGTTTCACCGGCGTTGCCCTTGTCGTCCGGGTTGGCTTCGACCTGCTGGGCGCCCATATCGGCAAACACCTTGTCCCGGTCGCCGATGGTCACCGTGGTGTCGGCTTGCTTGCCGTCCCGAAGATAACCCAGGCGGATGGTCGAGCCCGGCCTGCGGCTGGCGATTTCGTTGACCAGGTCGTCGCCGTCCTTCACCGAGCGGCCATCGATCTGGGTGATGATGTCGCCTGCCTTCAGGCCAGCCTTCTCCGCCGGACCGCCAGGTTGGACTTCATTCACCAGAACTCCGTTCTTGAAGCCGTAGACCCGATTGACTACGCTGGGGAGCCCCGGACGAAAGGTGATGCCGATGGAGCCGCGCGTCACCTTGTGGCTGGGACTGATTAAGTCGTTATAGATCTCGACCACGGTGTTCGACGGCATGGCGAAACCGATGCCCTGGTAGCCGTTCGACTGCGTATAGATGGCCGTGTTCACGCCCACCACTTCGCCGTTCATGTTCAGCAGTGGACCGCCGGAGTTGCCCGGATTGATGGCCGCGTCGGTCTGGATGAAGTGCTGGAACTGGCCGCTCGCGCCGGGTTGAATGGTGCGGTTCTTGGCCGAGATAATGCCGGCCGTCACCGTCTGCGACAGCGCAAAGGGGCTGCCGATCGCTTCCACCCAGTCGCCCACCTGCGCCGTGTCCGAGTTGCCCAGCTTGACCGTGGGCAGCGGCGTGCTGGTATCGATTTTGATCACCGCCAGATCGGTGGCCTTGTCGACGCCGATCACGCGCGCCGGACGGCCTTCGTCCTGGTTATCGGGGTCCGTGGAGAGCTTCACATAAATCTTGTCAGCCTTCTCCACCACGTGGTAGTTGGTGATGATGTAGCCCTTGGAATCGACGATGAAGCCGGAACCAAGCGACTCGCGGATGCCGCCGCCCTCGTCGCCGCCTTCCTGGTCGGGCGCTTGGCCGCCAAAGAAGCGGTTGAAGAAGTCCTGGAAGTTGCCTTGCCCCTGGCCCTGCGGCTGATCTTCGTCCTGATCGTCGTCGCCGGGGTTCTGCGGGGTTGGCTGCATGCGGCCGTGAAAATTGCGCTTGCCCTTGTTCGCCGCTTCCTTGGGCAGCGTCCGCGTGTTGATGTTCACTACGGCCGGGCCTACCTGCCGGGCAATCTTCACAAACTCATTCGGCGCGACAGAGGAATTGACCACTTTCAGGGGGGTGGCGTCGGCGCTGTCGTTCTGCTTCTCCTGTCCGCGGACTCCATGAGCAGCAAAGGAACCGGCCACAATCGCGACCGAGAGGGTAGCAAGCAAGACAAATACAGAAGCAAGACGGCGCGAGCGCAGCCGTTCAAAAAGCGATTTCATAGGTTCGATGACCTCGTCAGGTGACCAGCCCAAGGCTGGAAAGTTCACTGCTTCCTTACTCAGTATAGCCAGTTGCGGGCAATCCCGTCTGGCTGGAATGGCTCTAGCTCGTCAAACCATGCGTGCCGGATGGGCCAGGAGTCGATCCCGGTCGTGCCAGCGAGGGCATGCTGAGGCCAGAGCCTCTCCATCCGTATAGACGTCGACAGGCGCAAAGTGTCGTAAATGGGCCGCATGCTAGCATTTTTTATGGAGACCATTCAGAAGAAGCTTGCCTATGCCGCCGCTGCAGCTCTAACGCTTGTGATGTCAGGGCCTTGGGCCCTGGCGCAGAGTGCCCCTGCGCAGCCCGCGCCCGGCGTTCTCGATCGCCTGAATGAGCTGGCCGGCGGCAGTGGCGCCTGGACCCCGGAGCAACTGGAGGTCATGGCGCGCCTGCGTGAGGCCGCGATGAAAGATCCCTACGCCCTGAATGAACTCCGCCACCTCACCGACAACATCGGCCCGCGCCTCAGCGGCTCGCCGCAGGCCCAGCAGGCCGTGGACTACGTGGCTGCCGAGATGCGTGCCTTGGGCGCGGAGGTCAAGCTGGAAAAGGCCATGGTCCCGCACTGGGTGCGCGGCGCGGAGACGGCCGAACTGGTGTCCTGGCCGGGCCAAACGCCGGGAACCACGCAAAAGGTGGTGCTGACGGCGTTGGGAGCCAGCGTGGCCACGCCCGCCGAAGGGCTCACCGCCGAAGTCGTCGTCGTGGACAACTGGCAGCAGCTTCGCGCCCTGCCGCCGGGAGCGGTCAAAGGCAAAATCCTGCTCTTCAACCACAAGTTCGACAAGGAACTGGCCGCGCAGGGCCAGGGCGGAAGCGCCTACGGTGGCGCTGTGGCCTATCGTGGCGCGGGCCCGGTGGCCGGCGCGGCAGTGGGCGCGGTGGCCGTGCTGGTGCGCTCGGCGGGCGGCGCAGACTACCGGCTCCCGCACACCGGCCTCACCGACTATGCCGAGGGCGTGCGGAAGATTCCCGCCGCCGCCGTCACCGCCGAGGATGCCGACCTGCTCAAGAACCTCGCCAGCCAGGGACCGGTCAAGCTGCACCTCACGCTCACGCCGCAAACCCTGCCTGACGCAGTCAGCTACAACGTCATCGCCGATTGGAAGGGAACCGAGCATCCCGAGCAGTTGGTCGTCGTCTCCGGCCATCTGGACTCCTGGGATCTGGGCACCGGCGCCATCGACGACGGCGCCGGCGTGGTGGTCTCCATGCAGGCCATTCACCTGCTCCACGAACTGGGAATTCATCCCAAGCGCACGGTGCGTTTTATTGCCTGGATGAGCGAAGAAGAAGGCTCCGAGGGTGCGGCTGCCTACATGGCAGACCACGCGAAGGAGATGGCGGACCACATCGGCGCCATCGAGAGCGATCTGGGTGCGGACCATCCCACCGGCATCTACTACGCCGGCAAGCCGGCGCTGGGCCACTGGTTGCGGCCTGTGTCTCAAGTCCTGGACGCGATTGGCGCTGAAACGCTGGTGGACTCTCCGGAGACCGGCGAAGACATCAACGGGCTCACGGAAAGCGGCGTTCCCAGCTTTGCCCCGGTGCAGGACAGCCGCACCTACTTCAACTATCACCACACCGCCGCCGACACCTTCGACAAGGTCGACCCCAAGCACCTCAACGAGAACGCGGCCGTGATGGCGGTGCTGGCTTACGCTTTGGCGGACTCAACGGAAGTCGCGCCAATA
>CAVZNE010000266.1:0-6774 GCA_963776445.1 Terriglobales bacterium | reverse complement strand
CAAGGACGTCACGCCAAACAAGGTCTGGCACGAATACCCCCGGCCGCAAATAGTGCGCAAGGACTGGAGCCAATCTCAACGGCCTTTGGGACTATGCCATGGTGCCGATCGGACCGCCGGTTCCGGACGCCTCGGGCCACAAGAACGACGGCAGCAGATCGGGCAAGCCAACCTGGAAAGCCGCCGCCGGCCCATCGCACGGTGGAGCCTGGGAGTTCAACGGAGCCGGCGATGCCGTCCACATCCCGCGCGTTGTTCATGCGATTTCACGATCTCCCTGTGGGTGAAAACCACGCAAAAGGCCGGCACGGGCAACTGGTACAATGGCGTCGGCCTGGTCGACGGCGACGTTCCGGGGGCCAACAATGATTTCGGCACCGGCAATCGTGGGCGATGTCTTCGCATTCGGCGTCGGCAACCCCGACACGACCATCAAATCGACCACAGCAAATCATTTGCCTGTTACTGGTTTCGGTTGGTCTTGCTGAAAACGCGAAAGGAGAGCCACAGAAATGAATCTCACTGGCTTGATTCACTTCTTCGTATTTCCCGGACTGCTATTTGCGGTTCCGGCCGCGTGGTTCTATGTGTGGGGCGAGCGCAAGGCCGTGGCCCGCATGCAGCGCCGCATCGGACCGCCGCTGTTGCAGCCCTTTTACGACTTCGTCAAACTCACGGGCAAGCGCACGCCCTCGCGCCACGGCATCGAGGCCGATCTGCTGCGGCTGTGGCCGGCGATCTCCGTGCTTTCGATGATCGGCGCCATCGCCATGCTGCCCGTCTTTCCCAGCGGCCGCGGCTTCTCTGGCGATGCCGTGCTGCTGGTGGCGCTGCTGGAACTGCCTTCGATCTGCTTCATCCTGGCCGGCTTCACCTCCGGCTCCATCTATGGAGAGATCGGCGCAATTCGCGAGGCCGTGCTGAGCGTTGCCAACAACCTGGTTTTCCTGCTGTCCATTGTGACCATTGCGGTCACCGAGAAGACCTTCAGCCTGACGGATATGGCCGGCGGGTCGTGGAATCCCGGCCACTGGATCGGCGTCTTCGGCATTCTGTTGTGCATCCCCGCCAAGCTGCGGCTCAATCCCTTCTCCACCTCCAGCGCGGAGCAGGAAATCTACTCCGGCCCGCTTACCGAGTACGCCGGCGCGGCGCTGGCCATGTGGGAACTGGCGCACGGCCTGGAGTGGGTGGCGCTGACCGGCTTCGTGGCCACGCTGGTGATGCCTGCCGGTGGACCGTGGTGGTTCCACGCGGTCTTCTTTGTGGTGGTTTCCTTTGCCCAGGTGTTGCTGCTTTCCACCCTTGCGGCGGCTACTGCTCGCTTCACATTGCAGCGCGCCATTCGCTTTTACTGGCGGTGGGCTGCCATCCTTGCTGTTCTCGACGTTTCAGCAGCCATTTATATGAGGTATCGCGGGTGAACATCTTTAGCCTCATCTTTCAGAATCTTCGCCGCGGCCCGGTCTCGTTTCGGCTGCCGCACAAGCACGAGTGCACCAGCGATCAGTATCGCGGTCTCATCGTCAACGACGCGGAGCGCTGCGTAGGCTGCGGACTTTGCGCCTATGTGTGCCCCACGGCCGCCATTGTGGTGACGCGCAGCGGCGACAACTACAGCTGGGCCTACGACGCCGGCAAGTGCACCTTCTGCGGGCGCTGCCTGGAGCGCTGCAAACCGCACACACTCAGTATGGAGTCGCAATTGCCGCCGCTCTACAGCACCCAGGGCGAACTGATCAACGTGTTGGACATGGTGCGCAAGCGGCCCGTCCGTCCTGCGCCGGCGTCACCCGCTGCGACAGGCAATCCGGCAACCGCCGCAACTGCAGAAGCTGCACCGGCTACGCCTGCGGCAGCGGCTACAGAACCCGCGGTTTAACCGGCGGAAAGGGGATTAGGGATGACCACAGCATCGGATGATTTTGTGACGTCGCTTGCGGTATTGGGCCTGGGCGTCGAATGGGAGTGGAAGAACGGTTCCTGGTGGAAGACGCCGGCAGCTATGAACGTGCGCGCCACGGCGGCTCTGATGGTCGCACAGAAGGCGCGTTTTGTAGCCATTACCGCCATGGAGCGGCCTGACAAGGAAGTTCGCCTCGATTACCAATGGGACTTCAAGGGCCAACTGCTCACCTTCACGACCGTGACTGCCGCGCAGCATATTGCCACCATCGCGGACATTTGCCCTGCCGCCGATTGGGTGGAGCGCGAGACGCATGAGTACTTCGCTGTCGAATTCATCGGGCGCGAGACCACCAAGCCCCTGATGACCAGAGCCGGCGACCCCATCGGCATCAACTTGCACAAGGAGACGGCGCAATGAGCTTCCGCATTCCCATCGGACCCTACCACCCCGCGCTTGAAGAGCCCTACAAACTGGAGCTGGTTTGCGACGGCGAAACGGTGCGCGACGCGGTGATGCACATCGGCTTCAACTTTCGCGGCATAGAGTACTTGGCCGAGCGCCGCAACTACCTGCAGGGAATCACGCTGGTCGAGCGCGTCTGCGGCATCTGCTCCAACGTGCACTCGCTCTCCTTCTGTCAGGCCGTCGAGCAGTTGAACGGCGCTACGCCGCCGGAGCGCGCCCTTTATATCCGCGTGATTCTCGCCGAGCTGGAGCGGCTGCATTCCCACTTTTTGTGGGCAGGCGTGGCCGCCAAGCTGATCGGTTTCAAGACCATCTTCATGGCATGCTTCACGCTGCGTGAAAAGGTGATGGACGCGCTCTCGGCCATCTCCGGAAACCGCGTCAACTACGGGATGAACCGCATCGGCGGAGTCAACCGCGACATTGACGACCCGCACGCCGTGCTCAATATTCTCGATGAGATGGAGCGCGACATCCAGCGCACCATCATTCCCATCTTTCTTGAGGACCGGACGGTGGATTCCCGCTGCAAAGGCGTCGGCATTCTGACCAAAGAGCAAGCCATGGCCATGGGCGCCGTGGGGCCCCTGGCGCGCGCTTCCGGCGTTCCCCAGGATATCCGCCGCTCAGCGCCGTATAGCGCTTATGACCGCTTTGAATTCAATGTCCCGGTCGAGACCGCGGGCGACGTGCGTGCCCGCCTGGTGGTTCATGCGCTGGAGATGGTGGAAAGCTGCCGCATTCTGCGCCAGGCGCTCAGCACCCTGCCCGAGGGGCCATTTCACACCACACCCCCGGTTGCGGCGCGCTTCAAAGTGCCCGCGGGAACGGCCATCAGCCGTGTCGAAGCTCCCCGCGGCGAGGTCATGTATCAGATCACTTCCAACGGCACGGAGATCCCGGAGCGCGTCCGCGTACGTACCCCCACCTTCATGAATATGGCCACCGTCCGGTTCACCGTTTTAGGGCAGGATCTGGCCGACTCGCCCCTGATTCAGGCTTCCTGCGATCCTTGCTACTCCTGCACGGACCGTTAGGCTTGCCGCACCAAACCATGGAGGGCAGGGAAGCGGCATTCCCCAGCCCGCTGTTCTGCGGATGAACTGAATCATGAATAATGTGGCCCAAGAGGCCCCGGCGCGGGTGCGCCGGGGCCTCTTGGTTTTCTGGGTCCCGATGCCCAGGTTTGCCGGTGCGAGCCAGAATCACCAGTCGTAATAACGGCAACCGAAACTTTTTCTTGCCGCCGGGGCGCAGAATGGCCTATCTTGTTCGAAGCAACTACAAAGAATTCGATTCTGTCACGATGATTTCCGAAGGTTTGAAAGTGGCGCTCAGTGCTGCGGAGTGTGACAGAAGATCCTGAGACGTTAGGCTGGAATGAAGATGGAAAGATCCAAGACGCCGTCGGCGCGCTACATTTTCACGAACAAGCAGAGCGCGTCCAACAAGATGCCGCGGAAGATCAACCGGAACCTCATCTTCAATCAGATCCGCACCCGGCAACAGATCTCCCGCGCGGATTTGGCTCGTGTCTCAGGACTGCAGAGAAGCACAGTCTCGCTCATCGTCGAGGAATTGCTTGCCGAACAATGGATCATCGAGGGATCGATGGGCCAGATTCCCCGTGGCCGAAGACCCACCTTCCTTCATCTCAACAGTCAGCGCGGCGTGTTGGCGCTGGATATTCATCCTTCGCAGACCACTTTGGCCGTCACCGACCTGGGCGGAAAGATCCTTTCGGTGAACCTGATCGCGCTCCCTGCGAATCCTCAAAAAGTCATCCCCGCGATTGTGGACGCAATCCGCAAGCTGATCGCAGCCAATAGCGAGATGTCGTTTATCGGCATTGGCATGAGCCTGCCGGGACGCTTTGACTACCTACACGAGAAGTCCATTTTTGCGCCGAACATTGACTGGCCTATCGGACGCATCAAGTCCCGGATTGAGCAGGCGACCGGGCTGCCGGTGGTGGTGGATAACGTCGCCAATGCGTGTGCCTTGTCCGAGGTCTGGTTCGGCTATAGCGACGGCATGCATGACCTCGTAGTGGTCAACGTATCGGAGGGAATCGGCACCGGTATCTTCGCCAACGGCCGCATCCTGCGCGGAGAAGGCGGGTCTGCCGGAGAGTTCGGTCATGTGCAGGTGGACCCGAATGGCTTGCCCTGTGGCTGTGGCGGCAGGGGGTGCTGGGAGACCGTGGCCTCCAATCGCGCCGGCATGCGTTACTACACGGAGATTACAGCGCAGCCTTCGCCAGCCTTCGAGGTCCTTCTCAAGATGGCAGAGGCCGAAGATCCTGCCGCGCGGCAGGCGATCGACAAGATGTGCATAGCCCTGGGCAAAGGCATGCATACGATTGCAACCGCTCTGGCGCCGAGTGAGATCGTGATTGTAGGCGATATTGCCAATATCTGGTATCTGGTAGGCCCCCTGGTTGAGGCCGAAATGAAGAGAAATCCGCTGGTACGAATTCCCAAACTCCGGCCCGCTCACGAAGGCAACCGGGCCCGGCTGCGCAGCGCTGTCGCTCTCGTCATGAATGAGAATCTGATCTGAAAACGGCGCCCTGCCTCAGGCCATTACGGCGCCCTGCCTGACTTCATCTTTGGGCGCACGCGATCGCCCCAAATGCGGCGGCTCTTCCGTCGCGCGGCCGGCGGGCAGGTTCCAGGCGTCGCAATTTCAAGCGAGCGAATCCCGGGAGTCGTGAGCCGCCTGTGTGGCATTGGCGCCACACTCCAGTTGGCGGGGTTTGGATGCGCAATGATTCTTTCGGATCACCAAAACGCAATCTGGAAGCCATGATCTGTTTCCGGATATCCCATGCAGAGCGAGCACCTTAGAGCCCACTGACCTTGGCCTTGTCCCAGCCGCTAATGAGAACGTTATCCATCGTGGCGATTAGCCCTTTAAAAACCGGTCCTATTCAGCAGGGATATTTACTTCGCACTCCGAATTTTCTGCTTGACAAGAATCCGCGCAGCGCATTACCTTTCGTTCGCGGTTAAAACTATCGGCTCTTCGAAGTGGAGAATCGACGTAGTCTTGGAGGCTCCAAATGATTCCACGTGGAATATTGAGACCCATCATGGGGTCCTTGTTCGCTTTATTTGTGTTTGTGTTCTCACATGCACTCTTAGGGCAAGCAGTGAGTGCCACGCTCCTCGGTACAGTAACAGACGCCACCGGCGCTACTGTTGCCAATGCCAAGGTTTTGGCAGTCAGCACGGCCACCGGTGCATCGCATCAGGCGGCAACCAACGACAGCGGCAACTACTCCTTTCCTGACCTTCAGCCCGGCGGTTACACCATCACCGTCGAGGCAAAAGGGTTCAAGAAGGAAACCCACGAAAACATCGACCTTGCCAGCAACTCGTCAACCCGTATCGATCTCTCGATGATCCCCGGAAATGTGTCGGAAACCGTGATCGTAACGGAAGCTCCTCCGTTGCTGCAAACCGATCGCGCCGACATCAGCACCAAGATCGAAGCAGTCGAAGTGGTCGATATGCCGCTCGGCACCAACCGCAACTACCAGTCGCTTCTCAACGTAGTTCCCGGCACTGCGCCCGCGGTCTTCCAGCACTCGCAGTTCTTCAACGCCTCGAGCTCACTGCAAACTGAAGCCAATGGCATGCCGCGCGTGAGCAATCTGTACCAGATCGAAGGCATTGACGACGATGAGCGCACCGGCCTTCTGCAGATCATCATTCCGCCTGCAGAAGCCATTGCATCCGTCGACATCTCGACTAACAACTTTGAGGCCGAACTCGGCCGCGCCATCGGCGCTGTAACCAACGTGACTCTCAAGTCTGGCACGAACAAACTGCATGGTTCGGCCTTTGAGTTCCTCCAGAACAACGCCACCAACGCTCGGTCCTATTTTTCCACCACGCCTCTGGGCCACCTTTCCTACAACTATTTCGGAGGCGCCTTGGGCGGCCCGATCAAAAAGGACAAGCTCTTCTTCTTCGGCGACTATCTCCACACGGTCGATCATGAAGCCATCTCCAGCACCTTCACCATTCCCGACTCCCGCTTTTACACGCCAACCATGGGCCTGCCAGGGTGCACCGATATCACGGGGTGCATTGACCTGAGCGGCGCGATGAATGGAACCAAGGGGCAGGTCTACGACGCGGTCGGCTACACGGACGGCATCGTTCACGCCGGCACCGCGGCTGATCCGCGTCCGAAGTTCGTGAACAACCAGATCCCGTACAGTCTGATCAAATCGCAATATCCGGTCTCGCTTGCCATCCTGCAGCAGTTGAATACTGCCGCTGCCAAATACGGAACGATCACCACCAAGCCGATGAACAACCCGGCCAACAACTACGCCACCCGTCTTCCTTTCACCAAAACAACCGACAGCTTCGACATCAAGGGCGACT
>CAVZNE010000265.1:0-25033 GCA_963776445.1 Terriglobales bacterium | reverse complement strand
GGCGACGATGCCACCGCTGCTTTCACCCGAGTTGCTCGACGGCGTGTCGCCGCCCTGCCCACCAGGATTCGTGGGAGACGACTTTGCGCATGCCGCGAGCATGACGGCAACGGATAGAAACAACGCCCGGTGCCGGTCGAGGGACTTGAAGGCAGGCGATGGTCATGGGTTTTCCTTCTGTACTTCTGGACAACGTTGACGCTGAAACTGCCCCACCTGGCACCAAGTCCGCTGCCGCCACTGGTTCCGTTAGGTATTGAAAGCCGGCGCTCCGGTCACGGCAACCGTCACTGTAACCAATGCAGGCGCTGTGGCCGGCGATGAGGTGGTCGAGGCTTACTTGAAGACGCCTCAAGCTGATGGGCCGCGTCACTCCCTGGTCGCGTTTGAGCGCGTGAAGCTGATGCCCGGCGCGAGCAAGCAGGTGACGCTCAAGATCGATCCGCGGTCGTTGTCAAGCGTCGACGAGCAGGGCAACCGATCAATTCTTGAAGGCAAATACGCATTGGCCGTGGGCGGCGCGCAGCCGGAAGAGACCCAGTCGAAGTCAGAGGCGGTCTTCACAGTGACGGGAACCGCTGCGCTACCGAAGTAGAACATCATACGAGGGCTTCGGGTTTCCGGACCATCATTGTAGCTACTGCTTCTTTGTTAACCTCTATGGCTGTAATTCGGACGGGTCAATTCTGGCCCGTCCGAAAAGGAAGTAGCATAGATCACACCATAAAGGTCCAAGCCCCTTTCCAAAATGCGTCAAAAACGCTCAAGCAACCTCTGAGCAAGCGCCTGATTCAAGGAAACCGTCCCTCGGGGGCTAAAGCCCGCGTTGATTATGCGGGCTTTAGCGGCACGGCTGAAGCCGTGCCCTTTCAAAGAAGGACTTATTCAGAACTTCCTTAGGATTTGTGCTTTCCCACCCATTCGCCAGAAAAAAGGCGAATGGATGGGGCACGGAGTTGGTACAACTTCAAGCAGTCAGAGAACTAGTTACGACACAGATTCTCAGCCTGCAGCGCAGGTTGAGAATCTGTCGGCGTTTGCGCTTCGAGGCGCGGATGCTTGCAGATGTAATCTGTTCGGAGCGAACCTGATATTCTGAAGCTCAGCCGGCCGAAGCCCGTGCACAGGATGCCGGCCTAACTGTCCTATTTTCAATGTAGAGTGAGGAAATGCAGAAATACCTGCTGATTGCCGCTGGGGGTGCGCTCGGTTCCATCGCGCGCTACTGGGTCGGCTCCACGATCTCGGGCCGCATGGGAACGAAGTTTCCCTACGGCACCTTCGTCATCAACATCACGGCCTGCATCCTGATTGGTTTTTCGCTCACCTACCTGGGCAAACGGGTCGACTTGAATCCTGCCTGGAGGTTCATGATCCCAGTAGGGTTTATCGGCGCGTTCAGCACCTTTTCCACCTATGAGTGGGAGACGCTTTCCACCTTGCGCTCGGGAGCTTTTGCGCTGGCCGCCGTCTATGCCGTTGGCAGCCTTATTCTGGGTCTGGCTTCTGCCTGGCTGGGCGCGGCGCTGGCGGAAGCCATTTCATAGCAGCCTGTGGTGAAAGTCGAAAAGGCCGAAAAGCCGTCCCTGAGGGGCTAAAGCCCGTGTTTATTTTCAACCTCTTACGGCACGACTATTGATCCGGCCCTCAAATAGTGTGATTGCCTTCCCACCCATTTCGCGATAAAGCCTGCGAAATGGATGGGGCACGGTGCTTTTATTGATGGGCCGGATCAATAACGTCTTGCCCTTTCAAAACTGGACTTTCACCACAGCCTGTTAGGGAGTGCCGGAGTTCCCTTCCCCACAGGCGCGGCCTATTTGCGATAGAATCCTCAGTTGCCTTCAGGGAGGCCCCATGCTGCAATCCGGAAAAGCCGTTAAGGTCACCATCTACTTGAGCGACGGAGCCAAACACCACGGGGTTCCGATGTACTCCAGCATTCTGGACTATCTCTTTCACAGCGGGATTGCCGGGGCAACCGTTCTGAAAGGCGTTGCGGGCTTTGGCGCCGCGCACCGCATCCATTCCGCTCATATTCTGGAGATATCCGACGCTCTGCCGGTCAAGATCGAGTTCATCGAGACGCGCGAGAAAGCCGACGCAGTTCTCCCCGAACTGACGAAACGCGCGGGTTCCGCCCTCATTGAAATACAGGACACCACGATCATCATTCCGTCAAAAAGCTGACTACTGCGCGGGTATAAACGGAGCAGCCGGGAAGAACGTGCGCCGGCCCCAGCCGCTTCAATTCCCGTCACATCTGTGCCCCTGGCCGTCAATCCCCTGGCGTGATCGAACCAGGCGCGAATCGCAGAGTCACCTCTGCCGGCAGGGTCGCGCCCGTGATCATGGCAAACCGGAGCAGTATGCGCAGATTGATAAGGAGCCTCACAGGGAACAAGATGCAGTAACGAGCCCGCGCCTGAATTGCGCGGGAGATTTCGGCAAAGGAACGTTATCGGAGAAGACAACGAGTCGGCCATTCCATGCCTTGCCGTGACATCATCCTGCCCTTGGGACGCAACTTTTTTCGCGGATTCGTGTCGAAAGCGGAATACCGGTTTGCCGGCGGAATCGTTCGAAGTTCTGTTTTATCCCGTACGTGCAACCGCACAACGCAAAGTGTATGGCCAAAACGATCCATCTCTTTCACCGGCCTCCGGGCATACTGAATGAAACTACCAACGACCGAGGAGGGACCGTTGCTTTCGATCTTCCCAATCCGCATAACGCTATTATTCTTACTGTTATTCGTCCTTTGCTTTCTTGGCCCTTCGCGCCTCCAAGCGCAGGCGGCGCTGTTGATTGAGCAACCCTACGGATTCTTTGGCACCGTCAACCCGACGGGCCATAATGCCATCTATTTTGAGCGCATCTGCGCCGAGACTCCGGTCAAGCTGCGCCGCTGCGAACCAGGCGAATTAGGCGCGGTGCTTTCCCGCTACCAGGGCATCTCCGGGTACGACTGGGTAGCCATCCCGCTGGTTCCCTATCTCTATTCGGTCGAAAACATCACCGCGGTTCCAGCGCAGGTGGATGCCCCCGCGGTAAATCGGATGCGGGACCACTATCACGAGGCCCATTTGCTCAGCCTGGGAGAGAAATTACCTCCGGGAAACCTGATCCGGGGCGGCTGGAAGCAGTTGGTGGGCGCCGCGTACGAGAGGCGGATTTATGCGTTCCGTTTTGCGACCACCGAGGAGCAGGACGACGCACTGATTGCGCGGCTGAACGCCAATCCCAATCGATCGCACTTCGATCTGATCTTCAACAACTGCGCGGACTTTGCACGCAAAATTCTCAATTCGTACTTTCCCGGCAAGTTTCCGCGCAGTATCTTTCCGGACGCGGGCATGACCACGCCAAAGCACATCGCCTATACACTGGCTCGCTATGCGCACAAACACCCTGAAACTCAGATGACGGTGTTCGAGATTCCCCAAATCCCGGGCTATCGCCGCCAGAGCCACGCCAACAAGAGCGTTGACGAGTCGCTCACGACGACCCTCTATGCAATCCCTATCGCACTGAGCAACCCCTATCTTGCCGGCGGGCTGTTTGTGGATTACTTCGTGCGCGGGCGCTATCATGTCATCCCAAAACATCCGCAGGTGGTGAAACTTGACGACCTGGTAGCATGGGCACGTTCCTCAACTGCAAATTCTTCATTGACAGCCGCATCCCACATCGCGCAAAATCCCGAAAGCGCGGGCATTCAGGCCCCCAGCGCCGCTGCTGGCGGCAGTGCAAAAAAAGAGGCGTCCCTGGCAGTCGACTCAGGCCTGAAAGAAATGAAGGCTACGCATGAGTGAGTCCACCCCGCAGAATCTCAAGAATCATGGACGGACCGATCCGCTGTACCACTGGGTACTGTTTTTAGTCCTGGTTGCCAATGTGGTCTTTGCCGTCTTCCACCTGATTCACCACCAGAACATTTCCTCCGGCTGGTTCCTGTTTCTATCCCTGGTTGCATTCATCCTGTTCATGAAGATCCGCACCTATCCCCTGAAGGTGCAGGACCGCGTCATCCGGCTGGAAGAGCGGCTGCGCCTGCAGGCGCTGGCTCCCGCGGAATGGCACCCGCAGATTGCACTTCTCAGCGAGGACCAATTGATCGGACTGCGTTTTGCGGCGGACGAAGAGCTTGTGGCGCTGGCCAAGCAGGCGCTTGAAGAGCACTTGACCCGCAAGCAGATCAAGGAACGCATCAATAAATGGCGCCCCGATAACTGGCGGATCTGAAGATAGCCGCAGACGCACAAACGCAGGGGACTACGTTTGTGCGACTGCGCCAACGCCCAGGGATCATCCAAGTTTCTACCCGCAGGCCTCTAGATGCACCGAGCCTACTCGATCATCTCCCAGCCCAGATCGCAGGATGTTTGATAACCCTGCTTGAGCGAATTGAGGATCACTTTCTTGGAGCCGTCCGGATTCGGCTTGATGATCAACCGCCATGCGGTGCTGTCAAAAGTGAATTTGAGCCGCTCCCTGGGCAGGTTATCGAAGACAACAACGCCTCCATAGGCAACCGGCGGCCCCTGATAGTGCCGAGCGCCAGAACGGCCCGGCGCGGTCGCTACAGGCAACGGCGACATGGCCGTTGGCGGCGGGGTACGAAACGCGGGAGTAGGGCCCGCCGGATTCCCATGGCCGGACAGTCCGGTATTTGGCGCAAGAATTGACCGCTGTGGCACAGGATTGGCGTTGGTCGCTGGATTTGCCGGAGTCTGCGGCGCGCTTGGCACACTGCTTGGGCGCGAGCCTGCCGATGGTTTGTCCTGTTGCATCGGCGCTGCGGGAACGACTGGAGATTCGTTCCCTGCCTGCGGCAGAGCAGCGGACTGAGTTGAACCGGCAGGCGGTTTTGCTCCGGAAGCATCGCTCCGGTGCGTATAGACATACCAAGCTGCGGCGCCAGACGCCACTACCAGCACAACTGCGGCAAGGGCAATTGCCAACCCGATTTTCGCCTTCGACCGTTCCGCAGGCTGAACCGGATGAAAAGGCTCACTGGGTACCGCCAGTGGCGCCGGTTCTGCCTGTTGTGGCGTTTTTTTCGGTGCGAACGCCTGTGGTTCTACCGGAGTTGGCGGTGGCGCCGGTGGGGACGCCTGTACTGGCGATTCCGCCTGTTTTGTCGGCGTCTGCGGCGAAATTTCGCTCGCGCACTCGTCCTGTTCCGACCGCAACGGAGGGAGAATCTCTGCTGCGCGCTGCGGCCTGTGCTCAACCTGTGGCGCATCGACAGACGCCGGAGAAGCCGCTGCGGGAAGCGGCTTCTCCTCTACGACTTCAGTCCACCGCTGCGGCACAGGCTCCACTGGCGGCAACGCGACCGGCGCGCAATCCGTAATGGGCGGAAAGCCCATACCGGGGGGTTCCACTTCTGGCGCAGCCGCGGACAATTCCACGGCGTGACCGCATTGCCGGCAGAACCGCTTGCCGGGCAAGAGAGCCGCTCCGCATTGTCCGCACAGCCGAGGTGCTGACTCGGTGGTTGGAATGGGCTCAGGCAAGGGCTCTTGCCGCGCCGCAACCACCGGTTCCGGCGCCTTGAGGCCACAGCCGCCGCAGAAGCGTTTGCCGGCAACCAATTCTTTCCCGCATTTCGTACAAAATTTCGCTGTCATCTCAAGCTACCGGATCTCCGCACTCGGCGCAGAAAGTGGACCCTGCATCGAGCGGCTGGCCGCAATGCTTGCACAGAAGCGGCGCATAGAAAAAGACAATGAAGACAAAGGCAATCAGCAAATAGCGGATGAAGATTTATTCCAGTTGATGCGAATGAAGCGAGGTAAGGGATCGAGGATCCCTTACCTCGCCGCTGATTTCAAGCTACTCCACGTCCGACACCTTGCCGTTCTTGAAGATGACTTTCATGCCGTTGTAGTTGTAAATGACCTTGGGTCCCAGGACCGCCTTGCTGGCGGGCTGGCCGAGGATGGCTTCCACCTCGTCCCTGGACTGGCCGAGAGTCACCGTGGCTGGAGCGGCCGGAGCAACTGCGCCTGCTTGTGGACCGTTCCCGGTCACTTCTCTCTCCGCCTGGTCACCCAACTGTGCCTGCTGCTGAAGCTCGGCAGCCACGCTCGGATCCTGCGGAGGCGCAACCGACGCATACACGGCTGGCGTGATTTGCGCAGAGGCCGGAGCCGCCGGCAATCCACCCTTGCCCTGCTTGGACTGCAATTCCTGAAGTCCCTGATCGATGGTGGCCCGCATGTGATTCTGCATCTCCTGCAGGTCATCCAGGGAGACGGAAACCGTGGCGCGTTTCTGGCACTCTGGCCCGCCCTTGCTGGCCAATACAACCAGATCCACCGTGGTTGCGTCCGCCGGAGGCGCCGCTTGCAGGCCCAGCACATCGCCGTCGCTCAAGGTGCACTCGGTTTGCGAGGCGTCCACCACATCCAGCGCGGTACCCACCACGAATACATGCGGACGGCCATTGCCCGCGTCGTTGAGCATGCGCGCAATCCCGCTGGAGCCGGGATCGACGTCCTGCTGCTGCGCGTTCTGCTGCGCCTCCTGGTTCTCCAGCGCCAACTGGTTCCTCACCTCGTCGGCAATCTGTTGTTTTACATCCGGAGTCAGTTCCACAGGTCCGCCCGCAGCCATCGGGGCGCCGTCAATTTCGCCCGCTTCCTGATGAGCCGCATAAGCCGCCTGCAAATCCTGGGAGATCATGTAGTCGGTCAACCAGTAGGATGCCGAAGGATAGGAAGGATACGGCGAGAAATAGCCACCGTAGTACCCGTACCAGGGACTTCCGCCCCATCCCCATCCAAAGGTGATCGGCGACCTCCACGGGTTATAGGCCCATCCGTAAAAGGCCGGACCATAGTAAAACCCAGGGGCGTAGACGTTCAGAAACAAGCCGCGATACCCATACCCATGATAGAAGTTGCTGTAAGCCCGGCCGTGATAGAAGTAGGTGCGCCGAGAAAAGTCGTGGCCATGGAAGTTATAGGGGCGCTGCACAAAGCCCGGACGTCCCCGCGCGGCAAAAACGCGGCTATGGTCGGCACGCTCCACGGAGATGCTCCGGTTGCCGTTCAGCCCGCGATGGATGTCCATGCCGGTGCGGGCATCATGCATCTGACGCATCTGGCCGTTGGGACGAGTTTGATATTGGACTCCGTGGCTGGAGACGTGGTCCGCGACTCCCCTGGGAGCCATCTGTGGCCTTGGCCCCGATTGCACTGACCGGTTTCCGCCAAAGTTGCCGCCGCCGACCGTGGCATTCGGACGATTCACAGAGGGGGTAGTCGTGTTCGGCCGGCTGGTTGATGGTCCCATAGTCGTCGGACGATTCGCGAATGGAGCCATAGTGGTGGGGCGATTGGCCGAGGGGGCCGTGCCGGGCCTTTGCACGGCCCCGCCGCCGGAGTTCCCTGCGGGCCTGGCGGCTGGCGCTGCTGGTTTTGCGGCAGGGGCTGCCTTTGCGGGAGGTGGAGCGGGAGCCGTCTTCTTGTCGCTGGCGGCGCTAGCCATGCTGGCCGCACCCAGGAGCGCGGAAACAATCAATGCTGTTGAACCAACACGTATGGCCTTGCGAAGGCTTGGCATGCTCATCGAGTCCTCATTTCTTTTTGAATCCGTTGGTCGCGCGTCATAACGGCTGCGCGCGCACTACTCAACCTTACTCACTTTACCGTTGGTGAAGGTAACTTTCATGTCCTTGAAGAAATAGATTTCCTTCGCGCCGAGAACCGCCTTCCTCACAGGTTCCCCAAACGCCGAAGTGACTTCAGCCTTGGTCTGGCCGATGGAGATGGCCGGCGCGGGAGGCGGCGGAGGAGGAGGCGCGATGTCGCCATATTGAGAAGGCGCAGGAGGAGCAGTTGGCGCGTACGCCGGAGTTGGCGGCGGGGCTTGTTGATAGCCCTGGCCAGACTGATTGTCTGCGGGAAGGACCGTCAGAACCTCTGCCACCGTCTGCAAGGCTACATCCACTGGCGGTACTACCTTTTTATCGGGAAAAGGTATCTTCAGGTTCGCATAAAAGCGGGTGTCGCCGTAGGGGTCGCTGTAGAGCTGGAAAAGCACGCCATCCTTTTGGACCTGAATCCCCGTGACCCAGCATTTCTCCTCGGGCACGAAGGTGCGATGCGGATAACTGGCAGCGGTTCCCCCTCCGGGCGTTGCCATGCCGATCGCCAAATCTTTGCCGAATCCGCCCCAACCTTGACCGATTTTCCCATTTTTGTAGGAATTGGAGGGCGGCATGGGCGAGGCGACGGCATACATCACCAGTCCGGGCCTGTGAATTACGACAACATCCCCGGGTGTAACAATATCCGAGCGGTCTGCCGTAATCCGGGTGACATTGATCTGAGAGTTGAGCCTTAGTTGGATGGCCGCAATGGGGTCACCTGTCTGCGCTGCCGACACAAGACTTAGCATTGATGTGATAAGGGTCACTCCAAATACACGAAATCCACGCATCTGAGACCTATGCCTTTCCTTTTCATCTGCTATGGGGGAGATATTGAATAGGTTGACAAACTTTACAGCGCGGTTCCAGCTGTGTCAAGAAAGTTATGCCATGGGACGAGTTCTCTTTACTTATGCCGGCGGGTAAAACGTTGAAGTGGCGAAACTTCTTCCATGGCTCTTACCGAAAATTTGGGAATTCAGTGTGATGCATGTCACCAAAGAAGGAAGGAGCGGTTGCGCTGTGATTGCAGCGCAACCGCTCCTGTCCTTCTTGATTCTGCTTCTGCCTGCTTGAGTTACTGCTTGGGCGATTCTGATTCCGGATTTGTTTTGTTGTCCGCGCCGGAAGGCTTGCTCAACGCGTTCTCGGCCTCGGCGATGGCCTCAGTATCCAGACCGTGCTCCTCGCGATAGTGTTCCACCGGCATCTTGCCATCCCACCATGCCCAGTTCATGGGATAGACATCGGGATCGAAGAATACCTGATAGAAGTGCCAGACGAGAATGGCCAGCGTGGCCAGGATCGCCTCATAGAAGTGGACCGCTGTGGCCACATCGACCCACCAGCGCGCCAGCAGGTTGCCCACCCAAACCTTGGCCCAGAGCATGATGCCGGTGAGACCCATCAGGGCCGTACCCCAGACCAGCGCCCAGTACTCCGCCTTTTCCGCATAGTTGAAGCGGCCGTACTGGGGCTTTTGGCCGCCCAGACCGAGGTAGTAGCGCATGGTGGCCCAGGCATCGAAGGCATCCTTGGGCACCGGAGCAAGAGCACCGATCAGACGCCGCCCTTCCCTGGTAACGATCAGATAGAAGATGTGGTAGATGCCTGCGCCAATCAGCGCTACGCCCGCGACACGGTGCACGATGCTGCGCAGATGTTCCCCCATGCCCAGCAACTCGGCAAACCAGGAATCCGGGAACTTGAGGGCAAATCCGGTGATCACCAGGACAATGAAACTGGAGAGTAAGAGCAGGTGCTGCCAGCGCTGGTTGGTGGTCATGCGCGTCATGCTCGGATTTTGCATTCTGCGCCGCTTGACGGCCTTGCTGCGCCAGATGATGGCGTTGTGCAGGAACATGACTCCGATGACGGCGAAAATGAGCGCGAGATAGACCCATCTGACCCAGCGGACGACCACTGTACCGATGTCCTTGGTCAGGGCGCCATCCATGTGCACTTTGTTCTGGGTGAATTTATGCGTGGCTCCTTGATGGCACTTGCCGCAGGTTGCATCGAGATTGGCGTGGTTGATGGTGGAGCGAGAGTCGCTGGAGGGAAGAATGTTATGCACGCCATGGCAACTGGAGCAATTGGCCGCCACCACCGAGCCGCCTTCCGAGGCCAGCCCGTGGTAACTGTCCATGTAACTGGAAACCTTGTTTCCGGGTACGCCGAACTCCTGCGAAAGCCGCACGCCCTGGTGGCAGCGGGCGCAGGTGTCGCGGGAGACGTTCTGCTCCGAGACCGGGGAGTTGGGGTCTTTATGCGCCGTGATCGAGTGGATGCCGTGGCAATCGGTGCAAACCGGAGCCAACCCGTTGCCGCGGCTGATTCCCTGCCCGTGGATGCTCTGCATGAAGGTCTGCGAGACCTCCGTGTGACATTTGCCGCAGGTCTGGGGAACATTGAATTTATAGATCGGGGACCTTTGATCCTTGGCCGTCAGAATCTCATGCGCGCCGTGGCAGTCGGTGCAGACCGCGGCCTTCTTCGATCCCTTTTCTATTGCGAGCCCATGCACGCTTTGCTGGTAGGAGACGAAGGGCTGACCGCTCTGCCCGTTCGATTCCATCAAAAACTTCTGCCCATGGCAGCGGCCGCAGGTCGCGGGGATGTTTTCATGATTCACCGGCGATTTGGCATCATCGGCGGCGAGAATCTCGTGGGCGCCTCCGTGGCAGTCCTGGCAATTTGCCGCTTGCGCGCCGCCTGCCTGATTGGCCTTGGAGTGGAGGCTGTGCGAGTAAGCCGTTTGCGCATCGGCATGGCACTGGGCGCAGGTGACCTTCTGCGGGGTGGTCTCATGGACCAGACTCTTCACATCCTTGTGGCAATCCACGCAGGCAAACATGCCGCCGTGAATGGAATGCTTCTCCTTGCCTTCATCCACAAACAGGCTGACCTTCTTGCCGTTGAAATCCGTGGTCAGGGTGGAGTCGGAGTGGCAGGCAAGACAGTCCTTGTCCTTGAGCTTGGTCTCGGCATGTGCCGCACAGGCCCAGGCAAGCAGGCATATGACGAGCGTATGAGCGAAGAGTTTTCTGGCTGAGTTCACGCCTACGAGAAGATGCTTTTGGAAGGAGAAACGGCAGTGACTGGAATCACAACGCAGAAAGGTACAAAATAGCCGGTTTCTGTAGCTGGAGTCGGGACGATGCCAATCGAGGATGTTGTGCTTTCCCACCCATGCCGCAAAAAACGCGGCATGGATGGGGCACGGAGTTGGTACTGCTACAGGCGGTGAGAAAGCTAGATGAAATAGGCGCTCAGGGTGAGCACCAGAAGTGTCAAGCCAATAAAGATGGCCGTGTAGCCAACCACCTTGGAGAAATTGACCTGAAACTTTCCTGGCGCTTCCCCGACTCTTTCTGCCAACTTTCCCTGCGCGGCAAGGCCCTGATACTCCAGAGTCCGCTTGTGCTTGAACTCTTCCTCACTCTCCACGCCGGTAAAGATCACCATATCCATGGGGAAACTGTCGGGGCGCAGATGGGTGTTGACGAAGTGGATGGAGAAGATGAACAGGATGGCCAGCAGTCCTTCTTCGCTGTGAATGACCAGCACGGCATTCAACGCCCAGCCGGGCAGGAACTTGGCGAAGAACGGGGCAAACCACATGGCATACCCGGAGAAGCCGATCACGATCATGCCCCAGAAAACCGCCCAATAATCGAACTTTTCCCAATAGGCGTAACGCTCGAACTGCGGCTTTGGCCCCAGTCCCAGGAACCAGCGGAAGTGCGCAAAAATGTCTTTCACATCTTTCCAGTTGGCGACCATGGAGGTCCTTCCCCAGAAGATGCCCTTTTCGCGATGGACGAAAGCACGGGTGAAGATGTCTTTCACATGGATGGCAAAGGCCAGGGTGAGGACCACGGCGCAGAGCTTGTGAAAGAAGATGATCGATCCGAATCCGCCGACGACGCCGGCGAACTTGCGCGAAAAGATGCTCTCACTAAAGCGCATGGGGAGCCCGGTGGCCGCCAACCCCAGGAACGTGGTGAACAGGACCGCATGGAGGTATCGCTGCCCTGACGTGAAGCGCTGGTAGAACCGGCCCCCCGCATGGATTTGCTGCTTGTTTCCTTCTGCCGCTTGCTCCAAATCAGGCATTTTTTCCTCCTTCTGTCGATTTTTTCTTGATCTGGTCATACCGCGAGCGGATCAGCCACAGCAGGGTATGAATCACAAAGAACGTGAGCGTGCCGAACAGCAGCAGATTCATGAACAGGCGGATAAAGTAGAGCGCCGGATTCATTTTGCGATTGCTGGCGTTGGCATGCGGTTGATACTGGACAAAGCTGGCGTTGGCGCCCGTATGGCAGCGGCCGCAGGTCTTGACCAGGTTGGCAGGATTCACCGGCGAGCGGGGATCGGACGCGGGCAAAATCCCATGCGCTCCATGGCAGTCCCAGCAGCGCGCCGTCTCCACATAGCCGCCCAGCGAGCCCAACTGCGAGTGGAATGTGTCGCGGTAGGTGCTGAATTTTTCCTTGTGGCACGATCCGCAGATGGGCGTGGACTGCATGCGGAAGGCGGATGCCGTGGGCTGCGCGATGGCGTGCGCCGTGTGGCAGTCCGAGCAGACCGGCGCGCTCATATTGCCGGCCGCAACGGCCTTTCCGTGCACGCCGTTCATGTAATCATCGGTAATTCCGGCATGGCAGGTTCCGCAGGTCTTGGGAACGTTGGCCTTGCTGGTAGGGCTCTCCGGATCCTTGTGGCTCAGGATGTGATGCGATCCATGGCAACTGGTGCAGTTTGCCGCAACAAGCAGTCCCTCTTTGCTGAGCGCAAAGCCGTGGATGGAGTCCATGTAGAGTGGATAGACATTAGGCAGGCCGTGCTTTTTGGCCATGGCGTCGTTGCCGTGGCATGCGCCGCAGGTGCGCGGAATGTTGAGCGGATAGACCGCCGATTTTGAATCTTCCTTGCCGTAGATCGAATGGGCGTCTCCATGGCAACTGGTGCAAGGATGCTCTGCCCGGGAGGCATGGACGCTGCCGACCAGCCCGGCCGCCTGATCGGCGTGGCAGGTGTCGCACTTGACCTTGGTTACCTGATCCGGATGGGGATATTCCTTGATGGTGGTGTGGCAGTCGCCGCACTTGAGAATGCCGTGCTTGCTGGCGGCGAACTTCTGCGCATCCACGCAAATGCTCTTCCCGGAAGCGTCCTGCGCGGTCTTGTCCGCGTGACAGGCGAGGCAGTCGGTTTCCGCCCTGGCAACGCCTGACGCCGCCAAAGCTAGAAGCGCGGACGCAAAAAAGGTCAACGCAATAGAGGTACCAGTCTTCATGTCAACTCCGATCAAGCCTGCGCTTGGTTGCGCCTGCCGCAGGTGTGTGCGGGAGAGAGGACCGCGGCCCGTCTCTCCCGGTTCACAGCGCACGTTCAGGGCTATAGTTCGCCCGCTTCTCTACTTCTGCAGCGTGCGAATGTAGGAGACGACATCCTTGATCTGCGCATCGGTCAGTTTGCCGGTATAGGCGGGCATCTTGCCTTTGCCATTCTTGGTGGCGGCGATGAACTGGGCATCGGAAGCCTTGACCATCTCCGGGGCCTTGAAGGAGAGAACCTTCATGGACTTCCCTGCCGGCGTAGCGGCAAGCCCGTCGGCTCCATGGCACATGGCGCACTTGGCCTTGTAGGCATCCGCACCGGGCGCTTGCGCGAAAGCAGGCCCCGCAATGGAAGCGGCCAACAGGAAGGCGGCCGCCATTCTGATTCCAGAAATCATGGTGTTGCTCCTCTGCCGGTGTGAGGGGAATCTTTCCCGGACAAGTATCTGTCATATAGGCAGCGCGGCGCCGGTGCATGTGACGCGAGTCACAGCTTGGACTGTTCGAAGGAGCCGCCTGAGTGAATCATGCGCCCGGCTGTTCGATATATGCCTTTGCCCTGGCGTTCACCCGGCCAGGTGATGCAGGTCACTGGCCGCAGAGGGCCCAATCCTGGACAATATGACCGCTAGTTGAGGATTTATGAATGGCCACTATTGCAGTATCGGAAGCAAAGACCATGCTCACTCTCCCTGGGGATGCGGTACGCCAGATTCAATGGCGAATTGCCGAACGGTTTGACTTGCAGATGCTGGTGCAGTCGGCGCGCGGCGTAGCACGGGGGACCGTGGCGCAGATGGTTGCCGCCGGCGAGCGCAACACCCACGAGTGGACACCGGCCAAGTCCGCGATGATGGAGGCTTTCGATCGTGCCGGCATCACCTCGGCGTTTATGGAGCCGGAAGAAGGCGGCTTCATTGCCGGGCCCAAGAACATGGCGTTGGCGCTGGCGGCTTTTGAGCTGGCCTGGGTGGACGGCGGCGCGGCGACGGCGAGTTTGGCCAGTTGCCTGGCCTTGTCGCCCATTCACGAGCGCGGCACCCAGGAACAGGTTACCCGTTACATGACCTTGTCCGCGCCTCCGCAGGCAGGCGAAGACCGCAAGCCGTGGCGGGGAGCGTTCGCGCTGACCGAGCCGATTCCCTACGTGGGGATTGAGACCGGCATGTTGAGCGGAAAGATGCGCATTGCAGAATGGAAGGACGGCGAAGAGCCCTGGCTGCAAGTGGACAAGCGCGGCCGGTTCATCACGAACATTGCCTTTGCCAACTTTGCCACCGCCGCGGTGATTTCCGACGACCCGCGCATCAAGGGCAGTTGCGTGGTGATTCTGGAGGAGGGCGACGAAGGCTCCTTCGACCGCGGAACCCCGACCAAGAAGATGGTTCACCAGCTTTCCTCAACCGGCGACCCGATTTTTAACCTGAAGGTTCCGGCCAGCCGCATTGTAGGCGGCTACACGGTGAAGGACGGGGTGATTGTCCCCACCTTCAGCCACGGAGAGATCATTGAGGCGGTTTTCCGGCGCACGCGCGTGCCGGTGGGCGTGATGACGGCGGCCAAGCTGCTTTCGGCCGTGGAACCGATCATCCGCTACCAGCGCGAGCGCTTCCGCGGGGCCGAAGGCTTGAAGCCTGGTTCGGCCCGTTACGAACAAGGCATTCAACAGCGCGAAGATGCGCTGCTCCGCCTGGTGGATGTTTGGGCCACGGGCGAAGCGGCCACGTCGCTGGGCTTTACCGCTGCCCGGCTGTTCGATGCGCTGGACCCGGTGGAGAAGCAGAAGACGGCGATTCTGAAAGAACGCGGCGTCCAGGGCGGACGCGCGGAGATGAAGGCGCTGCGCGAGAGTGAACAGCGAGCCATCGAGTTGCTGTCTCTCCCGGCAGGCGACCCGCGCCGCGCGGAACTTGAAGCTGATCCTCTGGTCCAGTATGTGCTGATGGATGCCGAAGCCAACGTGCTTTGCCCGGCGACCAAGCTCTGGAACACCGGCCACGGGGCCAACCTGATGCGCGAAGCGGTCAGCCTGATGGGCGGCTACGGCATCACAGAGGATTGCCCCGGCTTCCTGGCCAACAAGTGGGTGGATGCGCAACTGGAAGCCACCTATGAGGGCCCCGAAGCGGTCCAGCGGCGTCAGATGACCATCACCATGATCAACGAGGTGTTCCTGGCCGAGTTCCGCACCTGGATTACCGGAATGCGGCAGATTGCCTCAGAGAAGCCCGGAACCGGCGCCTGCACCCTGGCCTCGGCCATGGAGATGTGGCTGTGGACGATCGGCTATCTGCAGAAGGCCACCGACGCCAACGGCAACAAGCTTTACCACGGACAGCGCCAAGGCGTGACCTTTGCGATGGCCGATGCACTGAGCTGGCTGCTGGCCTCGCGCTGCCAGATTCTGGACGTGCTTGAACTGGAAGCGCGCGGCGCGGACGACGCCGTGGCCGCGGAAGGGCTGGACGGAACGGTCCAGTTCCTGAGCGACCTTTGCCACACCCAGGCGGCACAAGCGGCCGGCGAGGTTTCGCGCATCTGCGCCGAGCTGGTCTTTGGCTACAACCAGCACCCGGTCTGGGATGAAGCAGGAAGCACGAGCTGCTTCAAGGCCAGCGAACTGGAAGCATTTGAGCAGACCATGCCGGGCATCAGCTGCATGGCCATCGATGTGCTGACCGGAGACGGCGGCCATCCGCAGAAAGCCGGCCCCTGTGCGGGTTGCAACGGCGCGAGCGAGTTCCTTCGCATGCAAAACAAATTGGCCGGATGCTTGAGCGGTTCGCGGCTGGCCAAGGATCGCGCCGCGGATACGGTCAGCAAGGTGATGATTCCCGAAGCACTGGATTACCCGGCATGAGCGGCTTGAATACGGAAGAAAGCGTAGCGCCAGAGATTGAACGGCAGACGATGGAAGTCGATATCGCCTGTGCCGGCTTTGGTCCGGCCATGGGCGGGTTCCTCACCACTTTGACACGGGACTGGAGCGAGCATCCGGAGGATCCTGCCTTCGAAAGCAAGGTGATGCCGGGAATGCCATTGCAGGTGCTCTGCTACGAGCGCGCCGACGATATTGCGGCGGGCGTGAGCGGCGTGGTGACCAAGGCCAATGGCATTCGCGCCAGCTTCCCGGAGTTGGACCCGGCTGAGATTCCGATGGCCGCAGACGTCAAGCAGGAACGGGTGTTTTATTTGCTCGATCCGGTGGGCGCCAGCCGGCGCTCTCCGCTTTTGCGGCTGGGGGACAAGGCGCTGCAGGCAGCCGGATCGCTGCTGGGCGTGAAGGATCACGCCTTCGAACTGCCTTGGACTCCGGCCTTCCTGCATAAGCACGGCGGCCTGGTGCTTTCCATGGGCCAGTTCAACCAGTGGATTGGCTCGCAACTGATGGGTTCGGGACTGGTGCAAATTTGGCCGGGAACGCCGGTGAGCGGACCGATCTTTTCTGGCAAGGCCGTAAAAGGGCTCAGGCTGACCGATCAGGGTGTGGACCGCAATGGCGCTCCGGGTGACGGCTTCATGGCCGGCATGGATGTGCTGGCGCAACTGACCGTGGTGGGCGATGGACCGGTGGGCGCGGTTGGCCAGGCGCTCGACGAACACCTCGGCCTGCCGGAAGGCCATGCGCGCCGCGAGTGGGCGCTGGGCATGAAGATGGTCATCGAACTGCCCGAGGATTCGCCGCTCGAACCGGGCACCGTCTGGCACAGCTTTGGCTATCCGGAGCCGGAGATCTTCGGCTTCCTCTATGTGCACCCCGACCATCTGGTATCGGTGGGCATCTTCGTTCCCTCATGGATGAGCGACCCGTCGCGCACTTCCTATCGCTATCTGCAGCACTACATTCAGCACCCTGCCCTGTGGAAGTATTTGAAGGACGGAACATTGCGCTCCTGGGGCGCCAAGTCGCTGGAAGAGTCTGGCAAGCACGGCGAACCGTTCCTCAGCGGCGACGGCTTTGCCCGCATTGGCGAGGGCTCTGGCGCGACCAATATGCTGACCGGCTCCGGCGTGGACGAGGCCTGGACCACGGGCGTGCAACTGGGCGAGTCGGTGATCGAACTGCTGCGCGCGGGCAAGACCTTTACGCAGGAAAATCTGGCCGCCACGTACGAGACCCGCCGCCGCGCCAGTTGGGTAGAGCGCGGCGCGGAAGAAGCGAAGAACGCCCGCAACGGCTTCCATGGCGGATTCGTGAAGGGATTGATCGGCATGGGACTGGCGGGCCTGACTGGCGGGAAGCTTTCATTGGGCGCGCACATTCCTCCGGCACACAAACAAATCGCGTCTTCGGGCCTGAAGCCGGAAGCAGCCGCCCTGGTGGCCCTGGAAGATGGACGCCCGCTGCACGATGCCTTGATGACCGCGCGCGGCTGGCCGGAGATTCCCTTCGACGACCGTTTGCTGGTGACGCAGCAGGACGCGCTGCTGCTGGGCGGCAAGGTGCAAGCCATGCCCGGTTTTGCGGATCATGTAATCTTCCGCGATGCCGGCTTGTGCATTCACTGCGTGGAGAAGACCTGCATCGCCATGTGCTCCGGCCAGGCGATTACACTAGGTGCGGATGGCGCGCCCGCGTTTGAGCGCGAGAAGTGCATTCACTGCGGCGCGTGCCTGTGGAATTGCGGCCAATCGCCGGACGGCGAACATAGCAACGTCGAGTTCCGCGCCGGCGCTGGTGGATTGCACTCCGCGGAGAATTGAGCACTCCCAGCCACTCTCGTTGAACAGTGCATTGGCTATAATCTTCAGGGAGATATCGATGAAAAAGTTTGTTCTAGCAGTGTGCCTTTTACTCATCTGCACATCTTCGATCTATGGACAGAAAACGCGATATGGGCAAGCTCCCCGGGCTAAGCAAGGAGTCGATTATCCGCTCAAGGTGCATATCTCCGGAATCCATATCCGGACCTATTACAAGAGTCCGAGTTGGGTCGGTCCGAATTTTCTCGCCGAAGAACGTAACGAAGACGTGGCCTACGCGGACGCGGTCCTGAGACGGAAAGAAGATCGAGTTGCTGGGAGCCTGGACATGGATTTCCGGCACCTATCAAACGCCATTGTCTCCTGGGCGACTTTCAGGCGCGTCTCTTGAAAGATTCGCCGAAGACGAGCGTCACGCCGATCGGTCAGGAGTACGAGCTACTTCTCCCTGAGGGAATTGTTTGGCGTTGCACGGTCACTGGCGTTTCCGAATAACTTGATTGAAAAAGGAAAGAAAAATGGCAAATGCGGTACACATTGTGGTTTGCGCGGGCATCGTTCCCGATCCGCTGCAAACCTTGGAGCCGGTGACTGGTCCGAACGGTCCGGGGCTGAAGAACGAAATGGTACTGCCCGCGGTGCTCGACCCCTGGGCCGCCAGCGCGCTTTATGAAGCAGCCAACTTGGCCGCAAAGAATCCCGGCAGTAAGGTGTGGCTGGTCAGTCTGGGCCCCAAGGCCAAGCTGCAGCAAGTGATGATGACCGTGGCTCAGAAAGTCGCCTTCGAGCTGGTTCCTGTCGACGGGCCTATCGGCGGCTTTCCGGATGCGCACTCCACCGCAGCCATTCTGGCTGAATCCATCGCGGCCATTCCGGGGCTCGACAAGACAAAGCTGCTGCTCTTTGGGGGTTGGGAATCGGCCACGCGCGGTGCAGGCGTCACGCTCCAGTTGGTAGGCGAGCGGCTGGGCATGACCGACCAGTTTCAGGGCGTGGACCAGATCGAGCTGCGCGACGACGGCTCGTTTGAAGTGCTGGAGCGCGTGGAAGGCGGCAAGCACCAGGTCTCAGTCTGCGCAGGCGCGCCCGCCGTTTTGGGCTGGGCCACCGGCAATCTGGCCGAGCCGCGCAACAATCCGCAGATCGGCATGGGCAATATGCGGACGATTATGCCCGCGCTTGCCAAGGCTAAAAAGGCCGTGCTGGAGCCCAACGGACTGCGCTACATTTCCGCGAGCCTGCCCAAACAGCAGCGCGACACGCGCGTGGTGAAAGACATGAGCCCGGACGAGATCGCCGCCGAACTGGTTGCGTGGATTGGAGCGAAGTAATGACAGAATCGATTCTTGTACTCACGCATGTGGATGAGAACGGCGTCGCTCTGACCAAGGCTTCGCTGGAAGCAGTGACCGCCGGGCTGGAACTGGCAGCCAAGCTCTCTGCCCCGCTGACCATCGGCATTGTGGCCGCTATCGCTCCTGCCTCAACCTGTGTTCTGGCCGCAACCGGTGCGCGATTGCTGGCTGTCTCTGGCGAGGCCTTTGCCCAGCCGCGTTATGCGACCGACGCAGCCGCTTGTGAAGCTCTTTGCCGCGCCGCAGCCGCAACCATCGTGCTGGCTCCCGGCAGCGCACGCTTTACGCGCGTAGCAGCTGGTGTGGCCTATCGGCTGGGCGGCTGCATCGATACCCACATCACCGCACTGGCCGGTACAGAAGCCACGCGCTGGTTTTACCGCCAGCGGGTTGAAGCTGTCCTCAGCCGCGATGCACGGCCCTGGTTTCTGCTGCTCGACGCCGGCACGCACACGGCCTTTGCAGCTGAGCCGGCCGCGGCGCAGATTGAGCAGATCGCAGTTGAGTTGCCCGCGCTGCGCACCACTGTCAGCGGACTGCGCGCGCCCTTGCAGGATGCGCAGACCATTCGCCCCGATGCCAAACTCCTCCTTGTCGCCGGCGCAGGATGGACCAAGAAGCAGCCCGACGGTCAGATTCATGCGGACGAAGCAGGCGAACTGATCCTTGGCTTCCTGCGCGCTACCGGCGCTTCGCTGGGCAGCAGCAAATCGCTGGTGGATCAGGGTGGCGAGGGTGTGCCGGTGCTGCCGTTCCTGACCCACATGAACCAGATCGGCCAGACCGGCGCAACGCCGCGTCACGCCAAGGGCCTTTCCACCTGCTGCCATGGCGAAGAACCGCACGTGGTGGGCTGGCGCTTCATCGCCGACCGGCGCGCCATCTCGCTGGACCCCAACTGCGGCTGGACACGCGGAAAAGCCGACGTGGTCTACGTTGCGGACGCCTTCCAGGTGATGGCCAAATTGAATGCGCTGTTGGACACCGCCAAGGCTTAGAACGGCGGCATCAATCAAAAATCGAAGGGGACGGGCTTTATCCAAAGCCCGTCCCCTTTGTGCATCAGCGAATTTTCTTGAAGTGATTCCTAGACCTTGAGATCTCCTGGAAGCGAGAGGGTCTCCATCATCTTTTCCATGGCGCCTTCGTCGTTGCCGATCACTGACAGCAATCTTTCCTTGAGTTCATCGCGTTTGGCGTAGAGGCGCAGCGGCTGGGGCGGGTTGTGCAGCAAATCCTTCCCTACCAGCGCGCGCACGATGAACGGCATATAAGACGAGTAATCGCCCTGCATGCTGACCGTCTGCGTGGTGTAGGTATCCGGATTGACCTTGCCCCAGGACACCGCTTCGGCTGGAGCGCACGAAGACAAGCTGCCATCCGTCACCGGCGACGAAACGATCTGCGCATCATAGTCATAGCCGCGAATGTTCTCAAGGAAGAAGATTTGAGAGAGCGTCGGTTCCGGCTGCAGAGAATAATTTTTGGGAACGCCGCCGCCCAGGATCAGAATGGCCAGGGACTTCGGCTCGGAGTCGAACAAGCCCCAGTGATGGTAGGCGCAGGATTCGAAGACATCTTCGTGCAGATCGTAATCGAAGCCGTATTTGATCTTGCCAAGGCGCGCCAGGGCCCAAAGCTTGACGGAATTCAGGAACACGCTGCCATCGGCGGGCGCTCCCATGAAAACCGGCAATTCCATTTCGGCGCAGGTGCTGAGAAGGCCCGGCGCAATGCCCAGCGCCTTTTCCCGCACCGCATACTGCTTGCCGAGCAGATAGTTGCGCTCGGTGGTCGTCATGCGCTTCTGGAACTCGGGCGCTTGCAGGATCTGGGTCAATACGGCGTCCTGATCGAAGAGCACCTGCTCGTCGAAGCCGGTATCGGTCACGCGAATGACGCCGTTCTCGCGAAGCTCGGCATCGTCGCCAAACAGATTCACCTCGCGGATGGGACGCTCAGCCGTCTTGCGGAGGCAGTCATGGCCATCGTGGTAGCAGATTGCGTCGGTGACGGTGATGTAGGCCGTGTTCGCCGCCTTGAGGAGCGGGATGAGCCAAGCGCGGTGCTGATCGGAAACCGTGATCGGTCCGGCGCAGGTGACGACAAGCGGAGTGCGCTTTTCGATCACCTGCTTCAACACGTCATAGACCCGCCGCAGATAGGCGCCGCCGAAAGCCGGAAGAGAAGCCGCAAATACCTCGTTCAGATCCTGGCACTCCGTAACCGGTTTTCCGGTCACCGCCTTGCCCATCAGTCCGTTCTTCTTGGAACACTCACTCATTGCAATATCCTCATATTCAGTAAACTTCTGTTTCCAGCTTTCCGCGCAACCTCTGCGGAGAAACATCCCTCTCGCTGCTGCCCCATCATGGATCAAGCTTGTTGTGTCTGCCGAATGGCCTCTGGGACGATGAAATGCGAGTCCGGGTGCAGTCGTCACGCCGCTTCGCAAGTTCATGCGGCCAGGCGGGACTACTCAATTTTACCCTTTGGCGATTGCAGGCCGGAGAAGAGGCCGAGAAAGAGCCTGTGTTGTGTATCTGAAGTTTGTCAGTCCGGCCCTGCGGGGCGGACCGTTGCAATCCGACGCCTTCCCACGGTTGCGCTAGGCTTCACCGTGGGCTATTCTCCTTCGCTCCCTCCGGGAGCAGGGCGTGCACAATCGCAGTGACCGGCCATGCACCCCGAAGGCTTCAAGCGATTGTTCAAGGATTAGGGCGTTAGCGTCAGAAATGACACGCCATAGCCGGGCAGCGTGATTGTCATGCGCGTAGCCGGTGTGACGCCCACCCCGGCCGGGCCGGTGCTGACGCTGGTGGTTGAGTTGATGTTGATCAGGCTGGCGGCATAGAAGGTGCTGAAGCTGGAAAGATCGACGATCACGGTGCGAGGATCGCCGCTCCCGTTGTTGTCGCTGGACGCGTGAACGGCGCGGTCCACGACCATCACCACCACGGTACCGTTGCTGCTCTGGGTCGCCAGCGTCTCCACCGAGGAAGTATCGGTGGAATTGACCGAGAGAATGGACGGTCCCGGCGAAGCTGCGGTCGAGGGATAAAGAGTGGCCAGCGTCCGGTCTACCCAATAGCCCAGATATGTGTTGCCGCTCGTATCCACTTCGCCGTATTGCTTGTCGCCCGTGTAGGACCAGTGATAGAGAGCCTGGTTGCCGGCCTTGCCCAACTGCGAAAACACGTAAGGACGCCATGCGGCAAAAAAGGCGCTGGTTCCCCGCAGGTCGGTGACAAAGGCTCGCGTGGGATAGCAATTGCTCATGCCGTTGTTGCTGGAGTCGGCGTTGACGTTGTTTTCCGTTACCCACAGCGGCACGCTGGCCAGATCGGCGCGCGTTTGGAGTTGCTGGTAGAAGTAGTTCACGTTGGCCACAAAATCCGGCACCGCGTTGAAGACGGTGGCATCCGTATCGAGTTGGTTACAGGTTCCGTAAAGGTGCGTGGAGACTACGTCCACCTGCGCCTTGACGCCGCCCGCATTGGCCGCGGCCACAAAGGTGGGCAGCGCCAATGTCAGGTCGCCTGCTTCACCCGTTCCCAGGCCGTAATCGGAAAACTCCAGCGCAGAAAACTTGATGGTGGAGTCGACGGCCTGCATGGCAGGAACCACTGTGTTGTAGAGCGTGATGTACTGCGCGGTAGTGAGTCCGTTGATGTTGTATTCGTTGAAGATGCCCCACCAGGTAATCGGCTGGCTGCTGGCGGACTGAAAATGGATGCCAGCCACGTTGAATCCGCCCTGGTTGTAGTAGCGCACCAGGTTGGCGGCATACGCGGCAAAATCCTGCAAGTGGTTGGTCATATCCAGGTGGCCGCTCGTGTCGCACATCCAGGCGGGCGCAACGGCAATCTGAAATTCCGGGCTATGGTCGGCCGACGCCAATACTGGCTGTACTGTTTGGTCCAACAGAGTGAAATCCCAGTCGCTGGGCAGCCCAGCGTTGGCCTTCATGGGGATGGCCTGGGAGAGCGCCTGCAAGCGGATGTGCTGCGGCTTCAGGGTGGTCAGTTGGGCTTCCTGCGTGGTGGTCGTTGTGCCGGTTCCAAACAGGTCGGGCGTCCACTCGGCAATCTGAAACGACGTGGCCATGAACTGTTTGAGAATGCCCTTGACGCCCAGCGTGGTGTCCGTGACATTGGTCACCTTGGCCACCACGGCGCTGACCAGCGTGAAGCTCTGGGAGGCGGTCTGGCCCGCCAGGCTGACCGTCACGGTGGGCGTAGAACTGCCCGCCGCCGCGGACGTGCTGCCGGTAAAGGTGAGTGTTCCGGAGAGGCTGCCGCTGACGGAGGTGTACTGTGCTGTGACTCCGGTGGGCAATCCGCTGAGGGTGACCGCTGGAGTTCCGGCGGGCCCTGTAATGGTGACTGGAAGCTGGACCGTGGCTCCGTCCTGCGGGACAACAACCGTGGCGCTGCCCAGAGAAAAGGACAGAGTCACGGGCGTCTGCGGCACGGTGACGCTTCCGCCGCCACAACCAACGGCGACCAGCGCAAACCCGACAAGAGCCATGCCCAGAATCGAACGAAACGAACGAAGTGTAAAAAACATGGACAGACCCCGCCGAATCAACAAGCTACTCTATTGGGTCGATTAGAGCATAGACCGCAAAGCGGCGTCCATGCGGGGGACCCGAACCTTGGCGGCAGCAGGGCTCAACATTGTCCGCGCAATTTCGTCAGGACGGCTTCGACGCCGCTTGGAGTCAGACAATCAACGCGCAGAATTATTTCCTTGGAGTCGCACCGAAGGGCAGCGGCATCTCCCGTCCGTCGCCGCCTGCAAATGCTGCCTCGCCCAGGTCAATCAGTCCCAAATCCCACACGGGCGACTTGAGTTCAGGCATAGGTTTTGCCTGGAACAGCTTCTTGCACTGGTGGGCCGTCCAGCGCGCCCAGGTCTTCGATTTTTTGCGGCGGGCGCTATCGGTGGAGATGCCCGTGCCCGCATACATCTGCCGGTAGAGTTTGGACAGAAAGACAAAGGCGATCCTGGACTTCAGATTCGGTGTGCAGGCCGACCTCTTCCAGATATCTTTCCAGTTATAAAACTTGTCCCACACCTTCTGGGTGCGCTCCCTGATCTCGTCGGAACTCATGGTGGGATGCGGGGTAAACATCTTGGGCCGCACTTCGGTGGGAATCATCCAATAGCGAGTAATCGGGACATCGCCAACCATGGTTGGATTGACAGATTGTTCCTTCTCCCAACGAGCGAAATCCACCGTGCCCGGAAACGGGGTCATCATGACGAACTGGGCAAAGGTAATATCGGTCTTGAGCGCCATCTCCACGGTGGCATCGAAGGTCGCCGGCCGGTCCGAGGGCAGCCCGAAGATGAAGGAACCGAGCACGTGTACTCCGTGTTTCTTGAACGTCTGCAACTGCTTTGCCAGTGCATCGCCCGAGAGGTTCCAATCCTTGTAGACTTCCTTCAGTCCCTCTGGCGTCACGGCTTCAATCCCTACCAGCGCGCCCTTGATATGGGCCTTTTCCATGGCGTCGAGGAACTCGACATCCTCTCCCGCTTCCATCGTCATCTGGGTAAAGAACACCATGTCGCTGGGCAGCTTTGCCATCTCTTCCATCAGTTGGAAGCGCTCCGCGCGAATGGCGGTCAACTCTTCCAGTTTGGCGGTATTGTTCTGCTCCCGCGCCAGGCGCAGATCGGTATGGGTTACTGGATAGAAATTGTCGTCGGCCAGGGCGATGAATCGGAACCCGAGCCGCCGCAACGAGACGATCTCGTCGATCACAGTGCGATACTGCCTCTGCCGGGGCTTTTGCCCATCGGTCCGCCAGACGCTGCAAAACGAGCAGTGCTTGGGGCATCCTCGAATGGTCTGCACCGAGGCCCACATATACTTGCTCGCATCAATCAGGTCCCAGCGCGCAGAGAGGAACTGGCCGCCTTCAATGCGTCCGCCTTCGTAGATCTTCTTCGGG
>CAVZNE010000264.1:0-15269 GCA_963776445.1 Terriglobales bacterium | reverse complement strand
TTCTTCCCCTGGCGATCTCGGACTGGATCATCGGGTTGTCAATGCGGGCCTTCGCAAGCGATCATCTCTGGGCCGCGCCTTGGGGCAGCACGTCCGATACCCGTCTTCTCAATTCGGTGCAGTCCACCATCGCCCGCTATTTGCGTCCGGGCGAGGTCTGGGTGGCCCGCAAGGCGGCATCGGCCACGCCCAACCTTACCATCCACCTCGGCGATGCATTGAGCCGGCGCTTCTTCAAGGTCGCGGCGCCTATCCGACGAGCCACTGGGCTTGCCACGTCGTCACGGCCGACGAGCTCGCCTCCCTAGCCAAGGCCCTGGGTGAGACCTACGCCCCCATGGCGTACCTGGGCGCCGTGCTCGGGCTGCGCTGGGCCGAGTGCGCCGGTCTCAAGGTGGGACGTCTCGACTTCCTGGGCCGTACCATCACCGTCGCCGAGCAACGGACCCGTGGCCTCGGCAGGCGGATGGTCGAAGGACCTCCCGAGTCGGCCGCCGGGAACAGGACCATGACCGTGCCCACCCCCTCATGGCCATGCTGGCCGAGCACCTCAGGCGGAGGGGCGTCACCGCCGCCAACCCGGAGGCTTACCTGTTCGTCGGCCCGCACGGCGGTCCGCTCGAGTACAGCGGCTTCCGCCTACGCGTCTGGTCCCCCGCCCGCCAGGCCATCGGTCTCCCGGGACTGGGCTTCCACGACCTGCGCCGGGCCAACGCCACCGTCCTGGTCCGAGGCAGCGCCGCAATGTTCCTTCCGAACCCAAGCCGGCGGGGCTCAATTGGGACCTTTTCCTGGGTCCGGCTCCGCGGGTTCCCTACGAAACGGCCCGCTACAGTTCGTGGCGCTCTTACCACGCCTACGGCAATGGCCTGCTGGCGGACATTCTCACTCATTGGGTCGACGTGGCGCAGTGGATGCTCGGCGATGACCAGCCTGTCAGTGCAACCACGCTCGGCGGCGACTATCAGCTCCACGATGGCCGCGACAATCCCGACTCAGTCAGCGCAATCGTCCAGTACAAGGACTGGAACCTGAACTTTGAGTCGTCCGTGCTTTCAATCCGAAACGACCATCCTTCTGTCTTCTTTGAAGGAACGAAAGGATCGCTCAACATTACTCGCGAGGGGTACACCTTTACCCCCAATGACGGCGCTCCGGCCCAGATCGATTCCACACAGGACCTGGAACGAGCGCACACCGGCAACTTCATCGACGCGATCGTCAGCGGAGAAAAGCTCAATGCTCCTCTGGCGGTAGGTCTGGCAGCAACCTTGCCTGTCCAAATGGCGTTGCAATCCTACTGGTCACACAAGCTTAGTACGCCAGCGGAACTCCCCTAGGGGTTTCGCGCATCTCTCCGGACGCACTGCAAAGCAAAAACTTGGCAGTCAGGTAACAGCAGATCGAAGCAGTTTCACCTTGAAAGGAAGCCGTCCAACGCAAATGTTTTCACAATGGGTTTCTGGCGAAAACGATGCGGTTATGGGCCCTTCTCCCTGAAGCGGCATAGAACAATCGCCTCGCACTCCTGGAGTGCAGGGAAACTCCTCCTAAACGGGGTTGGAGACCCCCCGTGAATCGTGAGAACAACGCAACCTACCGATGAGACGTCTCGCAACGTACTCTTCCGACGAAAGGGAATTATGCAAAGAGTTTTTCGCAAACTTCTGTACCTCGGTTTCGCGCTGCTCCTGGCTATTGGCGCTGCGCCACTAGTATTCGCGCAGTCCACGGGCAGTATCCGCGGAACAGTGGTAGACCCGAGCGCGGCCGCGATCCACAATGCCACCGTCACGGTTACCAACAAGGACACAGGCATCCTCCGCACAACTCAAACCAACGAAAGCGGTCTATTTGTTTTTCCCGATCTCGTGATCGGCTCCTACTCCCTCAGGATCGGGGCCGTTGGATTCGAGACGCAGAATCGCACCGGTCTCCAGTTGCTTACCGGGCAAACGATCGATCTGTCGATCGCCCTCGCGGTTGGATCCCAGACCCAGGTAGTCACCGTCACCTCAGAGACACAGGCCATTGAGACCTCCAGTTCGAACGTGGCCCAATCGGTTACTCAGGAACAGATGCAGGATCTGCCGCTGAACGGGCGCAATCCGCTGCAACTTACTACCCTTACGGCCGGCGCGGTGCTGACCACCAGCGGCACTGAAAGTGGACAGGAAGACAATACCGGCCTCTCGGTCAACGGCTTGCGGGCAACTCAAAATACGTACACTCTTGACGGCACAGTCTACGTTGACCGCTTCTTTGACTCGGTGCCGACCATGCCCAGCCCCGACGCCCTGCAGGAGTTCACCATTCAGGCTTCGAACTATAGTGCCGACCACGCTGGTGCGGGCGCATTGGTACAACTCTCCACACGTTCCGGTACCGATAAACTGCACGGTTCCAGTTGGGAATATATGCGCAACACGGTGCTGGACGCGAAGAACTACTTTCAGACTTATGTGCCGCCCTTCAAACTGAACCAGTTCGGCGGCACCGTTGGCGGTCCTGTTTTCAAAAGCAAGAAGGCCTTCTTCTTCTTCTCGGCTGAGGACTTGCAGCAGCGTTCTTCGCCGACCCCGATCACCATTGAGGTGCCCACGCCGGCCGAATTGACAGGCGATTTCTCGGCCCTCTTGAATCTGGCGTCACCCACCGTCATTTACGATCCAGTGGCCGGCTGCCCCTATGGCCAAACTGGAACCGCCGGTAATTGCTCCGGCACGATTACCAACAAGATCCCCACGGCCATGGATCCTCTTTCATTGGCGGTCAACAAGCAATATCTGGCCCCTGTCGAGGCCTTGGCCACCTCGGCAACTGGGTCTGCCGCCGGCGTCTATGACATTCTTTCCACTAGCACCAACAACAACATCGACAACACCCAGTACCTTGTCAAACTCGACGACGCAATTACCCAGAACGACCACCTCAGTGGCCGGTACTTCTACAACCAGGACAACTTCCAGCGTCCATTTACAGCTCCGCTGGGCTTCTATGCCGCGAATCTTTTCCGCAATCAGTCTCTGACCGTCAGCGATGCCCACGTCTTCAGCAGCACGCTGACGGGCTCGGTCTACGCCAGTTTCTTCCGCGGCGCCCGCACCCAGATTCCTGAGGCCCCAGGCTTGAAAACGGACAAGGACCTCGGACAAAACATCAACTACGGCAACCCGAACGAAAACCTGATTCCGTTCCCCGGCGTGCGCGACCAACTGACCTACATCGACATCTTCTCCGGCGGCGCCCTCACACAGGATTCAACCACCTTCGATTTCAGTGCGCAGATCGTCAAACTGCTGCACACCCACACCTTCACCGCGGGCGGCGACTGGGAGCGCACCCGCATCGACGCAGACGACTACTCCTACACGCCCGGCGACAACACCTTCAATGGCGCACGCACGCAGAAGCCTGCCAGCGTATCGGCTCTTCCGGCCGGATTCAAAGCCAGCGGCAATTCCTTTGCCGACTTCTATACCGGCTACGAGTCCAGCTTCTACCAGGACAACGGCCGCAAGTTCTACCTGCGCGAAAACCGGCCCTCCCTGTACCTCCAGGACGACTGGAAGGTGGCCAAGAAGTTGACCATCAACCTCGGCCTCCGCTGGGATCCATGGCTTCCTCCGACCGATTTGAACAACACGCTGGTCGGCTTCAATCTCGCCAACCCCAGCTTCCAGTCCACCATCGCTCCCGGAGCGCCCAAGGGCCTCATGTTCAACGGCGACCCTGGAATGTCGTCCTCTGTTTACAACAACAACTACAAAGACTTCGCTCCGCGCGCGGGCTTTGCCTACAATGTGCGTGGCAACGGAAAAACAGTGGTCCGCGGCGCCTACGGCATCTTCTACGGATTCCCGGAAGGCCTGCTCTATCAGCGCACCGATGCCATGCAACCCGTCGACCTTTACCTCAACATTCCCAACCCGCCCCAGTGGGACAACATCTACGCCAACTATCCGGGAGGCAATCCCTTCCCGCGCGGCCACATCGCCTCTTCCAGCTTTGCCAGCTACAAGTTCCTCACCCCTCTTGCGGGCGGCGTGTTGAATCCTGCCGCCAAGGTCGAATACACGCAGGACTACAACCTCACCATCGAACAGGAACTGGGCCGCAACTTTGCCATGTCTGTGGCCTACATTGGCGACCACGCTGAGCACATCATGGGATCGCGGCAGTTCAACCCCGCTGTCTACACCCCCAACGCGGGCGACACAACAGGCAACGAAAACGCTCGCAGGATGTACCCCGGTCTGGGCGCGGTAGAACTCGCCGACTCCTACGAATATGAAATGACAAACTCGCTGCAATTCAACGTCACGCGCCGGGTCAGCCACGGCCTGACGCTGCTCTCCAACATCGTGTGGATCAAGACCATCGACAACACGTCAAGCGCCACCGAAGGCAACTCCGGTCCGCCAAACCCCTACAACCTGAACAGCGCCCGCGGCGTCGCGGACTTTGACCAGGCAATTCGCTTCACCACCTCGGTCAATTACGCGCTGCCCAAGTTCCACGTCAACCAGATCGCCGGTCAGCTCATCAACGGATGGCAGGCGAACGCCATCGTCACCATGCAGGACGGACTGCCCCTCACTATCATCAGCGGCGTCGACAATTCACTCTCCGGCGTCGGCAACGACTATGCGGACTACGTGCCGGGCGTCAGCACTGCCCGCCCGGCCGGGGCCTCTAAGTTGGAGAGGTTCAATCCCGCCGCCTTCGCAAAGAACGCGACTGGCACCTTCGGCGACGTGCCCCGCAATTCGCTGCGCGGGCCCGGCTTTAACAACACCGACATGTCGCTGTTCAAGGACATCATGCCCGAGCGCCGCGTTCACGCCCAGTTCCAGGCGCAGGCCTTCAACCTCTTCAACCACACCAACCTCGCCAACCCAGGAGTGTCGGTCAACTCAACCGGAACCTTTGGACAGATCACTGCGACCAGCAGCAGCACGGGCAGCGTCAATATCCCATCGCCTGTCGGTACCCAGCGCGTGGCGCAGTTTGCCTTGAAACTCATTTTTTAACTCCAGTAGAACAGAGGATTGTCTCTGTTGTTGCATCCACTCGTGGCCGGCTGTGCGGCTCTTCCTCCCGGAAGAGCCGCACAGCCGGTCCTTTTTCGTTCTCACGCCTGCTGGGGAATGCCCCGTCAACGGAATATCCCGGCACTGTGAATCTGCACGGAAGATGTATATATGGAAGTAGAGAAATCCTATGGAGAATTTTCGCCTCAAGGTCTTTCGCGTCGTGGCGACTCACCTCAACTTCAGTCGAGCAGCGGAGGAGCTGCTGCTGACGCAACCCGCCGTGACCCAGCAGATCCGAGCCCTGGAAGAAGAATACGGAGTGCCCCTTTTTGACCGCAGGGGTGGCCGAATTGTATTGACATTGGGCGGGCAGGCGCTTCTGCCTTATGCGGAAAGCTTGAAGGCCATCTCCGACGAGGCGTTTGCCGCCGTCGTGGAGGCTTCCGGCATGCAGGGCGGCCAACTGGCCATCGGAGCCTCGCAAACCATTGGCCAGTACCTGCTGCCGAATCTGGTTGCAGGCTTCCTCCGCGAGAATCCACGCATCAACATTACCGCCATGAGCGGCAATACGGACGCAATGCTCGAAGCGCTTGTCGCCCATCGAATCCAGCTTGCGCTGATTGAAGGACCCGCTCTTCGCAACGATATCCATGTGGAGCCTTTCATGGAAGATCAAATGGTCCTGGTCGTTCCGGCAAGCCACGAATGGGCTGATCATGACATCGATATTTCTACTCTGAAAGAGGCCCCGCTCCTCATGAGAGAATTCGGTTCCGGCTCGCGCCGCGTGGTGGAAAACGCCCTTGTTCGTGCGGGACTTAAACGGAAGGATTTCAACACGAGGATGGAACTCGATTCCACCGAGGGACTCCTCAGCGCCGTTGAAGCTGGCTTGGGCATCACCTTTGTTTCGCGTTGGGCCGTCCGCAATCAGCTCGCGCTAGGGACATTGAGACTTGCCCGAATCCGCGGGTTGAAGCTTTCCCGAATGTTCTCTCTTTCGTATGCAACCGGTCCCAAGCCGGCAGGGATTGCTGGAACCTTTAGATGCTTTCTGCTGTCTCACCCCATGAAGTTGACCCTGCCGGAAAAAGGAAAAGCCTCAATGCTGATTTAGAATCCTGGCCTTTCACGAAGGCCCGCGTGGACTGTCGGCGGAAGATTCGCGATGCGCTTTATGTGCTCGCGAAGATGGTTCAGAAACGCGATACACATATTTCAATTCCCCACTGTGATACGGGACACATATTGCTGTATCTATGCAGACAGAATCGATATCATGGCGGTATTCTCTTGGCGGGCCTCTATGCCATGGAGATTCTCCTCTTCATTGTTCCTGTCATCCCTCGCCGTGTCTCAGTAAATATCGATTATCGTCAATGTTTATGCCTGCTTGAGCAAACTTTGAAGCGACTCCGCTTCTCGCCTCAGAGTGGCCATTCTTCTAACCTGTGATGGCTTTTCGATCATAACCGCAGGTTATAGCAGATAAGAATTTGGACTTTGACACCACATACTTTCGGAGACGAAAATACTTGCGAAAAAGGAAACCAACTTTTCTGTCCGGGTAAATATTTCCGGATAAGCCAAAGACGGAATCGATCAGTGTTCAAGGCTGTTAAAGCATCGCAGGCCGCAGAAAGCTGTCGAGAATCGCGCGGCGAAGTGAAAGCGGAAGAAAGGTAGGCATTGTGGCTAATTCAGACGATTCAAAAGTACAGCCCGAAACGCCCTTGCTACAGGAACTGGAAAACGGGCCGTGGCCGAGCTTTGTGAAGGAGATCAAATCGGCGGCGGAAACCAACGAGATGTCCGCCGACTTGTTAAAGCAACTTGAACTCTCCTACAAGGAGAAGCAGGGACACTGGAAGCATGGCGGCATTGTTGGCGTGCGCGGCTACGGCGGCGGCGTCATCGGCCGTTACAGCGACTTGCCGGAGCAGTTCCCCGAAGTTCGCCACTTCCATACTCTGCGCGTGAATCAGCCGGCAGGGTGGTTCTATTCCAGCGACGCCATCCGTACGATATGCGACATATGGGAGCGTCACGGTTCCGGACTTACCAACATGCACGGCGCCACCGGAGATATCATCCTCCTCGGCACTACCTCCGAGGAACTGGAGCCGACTTTCAATGAGTTGACCGCCGCAGGCTTCGACCTGGGCGGATCGGGCTCCGCCATGCGGACACCATCGTGTTGCGTCGGTGAAGGGCGCTGCGAGTGGTCCTGCTACGACACCATGAAGCTCAGCTACGACCTCACGCAGGCTTACCAGGACGAGATGCATCGCCCTGCCTTCCCCTACAAGTTCAAGATCAAGTGCTCCGGTTGCCCCAACGATTGCGTGGCTTCCAGCGCTCGCTCCGACTTGGCCATCATTGGAACGTGGAAAGACGACATTCAGCAGGACGATGAAGCCGTTGCCGAATACGCGGCGAGCGGAGTCGACATCCAGCGGGACGTTTGCGATCTTTGCCCCACGCGCGCCATGAATTGGGATGGAAATCATCTGACCATCCGCAATGAGGATTGTGTCCACTGCATGCACTGCATCAACGTCTTGCACAAGGCCCTGCGGCCTGGCAAGGAGCAGGGGGCAGTCATCCTCGTGGGCGCCAAGGCGCCTATCGTTCAGGGTGCGCTGTTGGCTTCGGTGCTCGTGCCCTTCGTTCCCAAGGAAGAACTGCAGGAAACCATCCAGGAACTCATCTCCCGCATTTGGGACTTCTGG
This sequence comes from Terriglobales bacterium, assembly GCA_963776445.1. Taxonomy (GTDB): domain Bacteria; phylum Acidobacteriota; class Terriglobia; order Terriglobales; family Acidobacteriaceae; genus Telmatobacter. The sequence continues at coordinate 7,498 of CAVZNE010000264.1, read as the reverse complement.
GGCGAGTACGGCAACAACCGCGAACGTGTTGGTGAAATGATTCAGCGCGTAGGACTGGCGAATTTCCTCGATGGCATTGGCCTCGATCCTGTGCCGCAGATGGTTTCAGCGCCGCGTGACAATCCCTACATTTACGCTCACGACCTTGGAGGTGCCAAATGAGCGAAGTTATCCCTGCCAAGCGGATCACGGATATCGGTCCTCCGCATTACGAAAAGTACCTTCATCCGGTCATCAAGCGGAACTATGGAAAGTGGCGCCAGCACGAGAATCTTGCGCCGGGCGTCCTGTGCCATATAGCGGAGTCCGGAGAGCGCATCTATACCGTGCGCGCTGGATCGCCGCGTTTGCTGGGCGTCAAGACACTGCGCGACTTTGCCGACCTGGCAGACAAGTTCTCTGAAGGCTATCTGCGCTTCACCAGCAGGAACAATGTTGAATTCCTGCTCTCGAAAGAAGAGAACATCGCTCCTCTCAAGGCCGCGTTGGCTGCGCTTGGGTTCCCTGTTGGCGGCACCAATAATTCCATCAGCAACATTGTTCACACCCAGGGATGGGTCCACTGCCACTCTGCCGCCACGGACGCATCGGGAATCGTGAAGGTCGTGATGGATGCTCTCTACGATCGCTTCACGCATGAGGATCTACCCGCGAAGTTGCGCATCGCGCTGGCCTGCTGCCTGAACATGTGCGGCGCTGTGCATTGCTCCGATATCGCCATCCTCGGCGTCCACAGAACTCCGCCCAAGATTCAACATGACGCGCTGCGCAAGGTTTGCGAAGTGCCCACGCTGATCGCCTCCTGTCCAACCGGCGCAATTCGCGCGGCCACCGTCGGTGGAAACGCCTCCGTCGAAGTTGTCGAAGAACAGTGCATGTTCTGCGGCAACTGCTATACGGTTTGTCCGGCCATGCCCATGAACGATCCGGAATACGACGGCCTTTCCATCTGGGTGGGAGGAAAGGTGAGCAACGCCAGAAGTGAGCCCAAGTTCTCCAAACTCGCCATTCCGTTTATTCCCAACAACCCGCCGCGCTGGCCTGAAGTTGTCGAGGCGGTAGTCAATATCGTCGAGGTGTATGCCAAGGGCGCGCGCAAGTACGAGCGCGTCGGTGAATGGATTGAACGAATCGGCTGGCCCAAGTTCTTTGAGCTAACCGGTATCGAGTTCACTCGCTATCACATCGACGATTTCAAGAACGCCGGATTGACCTTTGCTCGTTCCACTCACATTCGGTACTAGAACGGCGAAAGGCTCGCGTTATGGGTTTATTCAAGGAAGTCAAGAAACCACTCATTCGGGACACCAAGGCCGGTGGTAGCGTAAGTTCCCACCGGCCGGCATACGTTGAGAAAAACGCACCGTGCATTTCCAGTTGCACCATTGGCAATCATGTGCGCGACTGGATGGTTCCGCTGGCGCAGCATAGCGCCTATGGGAGAACGGAAGACGAGGCCTTCACGCTGGCGTGGCAGTCAATCATCGAACGCAATCCATTTCCCGCCACTAGCGGCCGCGTTTGCCAGCATCCTTGTGAGCTGTCCTGTAATCGCAAGGCAAAAGATTCTCCGGTCGCTGTTCAGTTGCTGGAACGCTTTGTCGGCGATTTTGCGTTATCGCATGGGCTCAAGCTGGCCACGCCGGCAGCGGCGCAAAGCGCTGGACGCATCGCCGTTGTAGGCGCAGGGCCCAGCGGCCTCAGTTGCGCCTACGCGCTCGTTCAACTTGGTTATTCCGTTGCTCTCTATGACGCCGCGCCCCTGCCGGGCGGCATGATGCGGTATCGCATTTCACGCGAGACTCTCCCGCTCGATGTGCTCGATGGTGAGATTCAGAATGTCCTTGACCTGGGCATTGAGTATCATCCCGGTTGCATCGTCGGAAAAGACATTCTTCAAGAAAACCTGGCCAGTGAATATCAGGCTGTCATCTACGCCATCGGTTTGCAGAAGCCGACCCAGATGCAGGTTCGGCAGGAGTCCGGCGGAATACCTTTCTGTGGAGAGCTTCCCACGGAGGCTCCCGGCCTTCCTTCGGAAACAGTCGAGTTGTCTCCTCGCACCTTGAACATGGTCACGCCGTCGATTGCGCAAGGCAGAAAAGCCGCCGAGGATATGGACGCAACTCTGCGGGGAATGCCTCTGCCGCAGCGCATCGCTCCGCCGGTCATCAAACCCGACCGCATGAAACTGGATTGGTACCCGGCTTTGCAGCGGCATGAGGCATCCCCAGTCGGTGATGCGAGTGCGGCCTTCGGCGGCGACCTCTCCAATGAAGATGCGATTGCCGAAGCGGCTCGTTGCATGTCCTGCGGTTTATGCATGGACTGTGAAACCTGCTGGATGTATTGCAGCAGCAACTGCTTTCAGAAGTTACCCAAAGGCGAGCACTACAAGATCCGTCTGGAATTATGCAGCGGATGTGGAAAGTGCGTGGATGCATGCCCTTGCGGATACATACAAGCGAACTAACTGGAAAGGTGATCCGATACTATGCCTGTATTTGAAGTGAACGGACATTCGTACGAAGTAGATGAGGATGGCTTCCTGCAGAACCCGGAAGTCTGGGATCAGAATGTGGCTACCGATTTCGCAAAGGCGGAAGACATCAGCCTGCTCACCGAAGAGCACTGGAAAGTCATCCAGTACCTGAGGGACTACTACCTGAAGTTCGGAGTTGCCCCCATGGTCCGCAAGGTCTGTAAGGATACCGGCTTCAAGCTGAACTACATCTACGAGCTCTTTCCCTCGGGCCCGGCCAAGGGAGCCTGCAAACTCGCCGGCCTGCCCAAGCCAACAGGCTGCGTCTAGTCGGAGAGAGACATGTCTACCCTCGACGCCATTGCCGATTCCTGGTTTCAGAAAGCGATCGAAATCTATCCGGAAGCCGCTCGTGGCGGCATGATGCTATCCGGCGATCGCTTTCTTAATCCGGTTGCATCCACACTTCGCGAGTCCTTGGCCATTCTGGTCAACGAACTGGCTGGAGGCATGATTGACGAACAAGTCACTTCTGCGTTGGATGCCATCGTTCGCGTGCGTGCTGTGCAGGATTGCACGCCAGAAAAGGCGCTTGCGTTTACCGGCCAACTGCTCAGTGTTATTCGCGAACGGCAAGCAGAGGAACTGTTTCCCCAGCTTGAGCAGCGCATCGACATTCTTGCTCTGTCTGCCGACCGGCAATATGCCCTCTGCGTAAACGACATCGCGCGTGTCCGCTCTCGCGAACTGCAGCGCCTGCAGGGTATGCAGCCCTGGATGAGGCAAACACTGTGAGACACAAGGCAATTGTGGCACTCATCGTAGCCGCTATCCCGGCCGGCGCAGGCCTGGCGATCAGTGCGGTTCCTGCGCTTCGCTTGACTCTGGCCGCATGGGCTTGCTACTGCGCCTGCCTGATTTTTCTTGGGGCAATTTGCGTGCGGGTATTGCGCTGGGCGTCGATTCCAGTTCCTTTCTGTATCCCCACCACCTGTGGACAACAGAAGTCGCTTGCCTGGATTAAGCCTGCTCAGCTTGACAACCCCTCCAGCGGATGGGCTGCGGCCGCGCGTATGGCAGGAGAGGTTTTCTTCTTCCGCTCGTTGTTTCGCAACACGCGCTGCGAGGTCACCAACTCCCGCACCATCTTCAGCGAAAGCCGTTGGCTGTGGATGGCGGCCATTGCCTTCCATTGGGCGCTGCTGTTGATTGTTCTACGCCACCTGCGTTTATTTGTTGAGCCTGTCCCCGCCCCTGTCCTTTTTCTTGCACAGATGGATGCCTCTTTTCAGGTGGGCATTCCGAGAGTCTGCATCAGCGATATCGTGTTCTGCGCAGGCCTCTTCTTTCTGCTCTGGCGACGGCTGGCGGATCCTGTTGTGCGCTATATCTCTCAGATCTGCGACTATCTCCCTCTCTGGCTTTTCACGGGCATTGCCGCAACCGGCCTGCTCATGCGCCATTGGAGCCGCGTGGATGTTGCCGCCGTCAAGCAGTTCGCTCTCGGTCTTGCAACCTTTTCCCCGGTTCTTCCCCAGAGCGTTGGCGCACTCTTTTTCGTGCATCTCCTTCTGGTATGCGCACTGGTCGCCTATATCCCAAGCAGCAAGTTGATGCACATGGCTGGCGTATGGCTGAGCCCTACGCGCAATCTCGCCAATAACAGCCGCGCAGTTCGCCATGTGAACCCGTGGAACCATCCCGTAAAAACGCACGCCTATGCCGAGTGGGAAGCAGAGTATCGCGACAAGCTGACAGATGCGGGAATCCCATTGGAGGAGACCGATGTCGAAACCACTCATTCAAATTGATCTGCAGCCGCCGGCGGGTGATTGGGCAAAAACCAAACCGGAGTTTCGCAAAGGTACCTGGTGTTACAGCGCCACTCCTCAGAATGTCGAATATCTCGGCATGCCCAACCCGCGCCAGTGGCAGCCCTCCGACCAGGATTGGAAGCTTCCAGAAAACTGGAAGAAAATCCTGCTCGACGGAATGAAAGAGAGGCTGGCAAAGTTCCGTTCCTTCCGCCTCTTCATGGATATATGCGTTCGCTGCGGAGCCTGCGCTGACAAATGCCATTTCTATCTCGGCTCGGGCGACCCCAAGAACATGCCGGTGCTCCGCGCAGAGTTGCTCCGCTCCGTCTATCGCAGGTACTTCACTCTCTCCGGGCGTATCTTCGGCTCCCTTGTCGGCGCCAGGGAACTGACTGAAGACGTAGTCAAGGAGTGGTTCTACTACTTCTACCAGTGCACCGAATGCCGCCGTTGTTCCGTCTACTGCCCGTATGGCATCGATACTGCCGAGATTACCATGATAGGCAGGGAACTGCTGAATCTCATTGGCTGCAACATCAACTGGGTCCTCGATCCGGCGGCCAACTGCTACCGCGTGGGAAACCATCTTGGCATTCAGCCTCATAGCTTGAAAGACAACCTCGAATTCGCGGCAGACGAACTGGAAGAGATCACCGGAATCCGGGTTGACATTCCAATCGGAAAGAAAGGCGCCGAGGTGCTTTTTGTCGCGCCTTCCGCCGACTACTTCGCCACGCCCCATTACTACACGCTGCTCGGTTATCTGGCGCTGTTTCACGAAATCGGCCTCGATTACACCTTCAGCGCCTATGCCAGCGAAGGCGGCAACTTCGGCCTCTTCAGTTCCAACGAACTGATGAAGCGGTTGAACGCAAAGATGTACGAGGAAGCGAAGCGCCTGAAAGTGAAATGGATCCTCGGCGGCGAATGTGGTCACATGTGGCGCGTCATTCACCAATACATGGACACCATGAACGGGCCCGCCGATTTCCTTGAAGTGCCCGTCTCGCCCATCACCGGCACGCGTTTCGAAAATGCGCGCTCCACCAAGGCTGTGCATATCGCCGAGTTTACAGCGGATCTGATTCACGCCGGAAAGCTTAACCTCGATCCACGGCGCAACGACCGCTGGAAAGTTACGTATCACGACTCCTGCAATCCGTCGCGCGCCATGGGCCTTCTTGAAGAACCGCGCTACATCATTAAAAACGCCTGCAACAATTTCTACGAGATGCCGGAAAACACCATTCGCGAACAGACCTTCTGCTGCGGAAGCGGTTCAGGCTTGGGCACGGACGAGAACATGGAAATGCGCCTGCGCGGCGGCTTTCCCAGAGCGACCGCCGTTCGTCACGTGAAAGAGAAGCACGGAGTCAATCTTCTGGCCTGCATCTGCGCCATCGACAAAGCGACCTTGCCGACTTTGCTCGACTACTGGGTGCCCGGAGTTGAAGTGGCGGGAGTCCATGAATTGCTGGGCAATGCGTTGGTGATGAAGGGCGAAAAGCCTCGCATCACAGACCTTCGTGGCGAGCCTCTTGTAGCCGCAGAAGAGGAGCCGGCCCATGCGTGAGCGTATCCTGATCGCCGCTGGCCTGGCGCTGTTCCTGGGCGTGTTCACCTATCCGGTCTGGTGGGCAGCGGCTTTGGGCACGCGCCCTTCAGCCCCGCAACTCCAGTTGCCCCAGCACGCCACCACCTGTGTTGCTCCGGTTGCGTACATGCGCGCTTCTCATATGCAGTTGCTCACAAGATGGCGCAACGATGCAGTGCGCCAGGGAGTTCACAAATTCCATGCCGCAGACGGGCACGTCTACGATGTCAGCCTTTCGCGTACATGTCTCGGACAATGCCACTCGAAGACCGAGTTTTGTGATCGTTGCCACGCCTATTCAGGTGTCTCCGCCCCATCCTGCTGGCAGTGCCACAACGATCCGCAACTGACCGCCCGGAGTATCCGATGAAGCTAACGCGCAAGGATTTCCTGCTTACTGCCGCCGCAACCATAGCCGGAATCGCCGGCACAAAGACGCTGACCTCTGTGAAAGCAGCTTCAGAAGACTCTGCCATAACGAGCACGCAGCGCTGGGCCATGGCCATCGACTTCCAGAAATGCCGCTGGGATCAAGGCTGCAACCAATGCGTGCAGTCCTGCAAGCAGGCGCACAATATCCCGGATGTTCCCGAGAAGGCGCACGAAGTCAAGTGGATTTGGAAGGAGCAGTACAACGCGGTCTTTCCCCAGCAGTCGCAGTGGATCGATCCCTCTCTTGCCAGTCATCCCTTGATGCTTCTTTGCAACCACTGCAGCAATCCTCCCTGTACGAAAGTTTGTCCCACCGGTGCCACGTGGAAGCGCGCTGACGGCATCGTCATGATGGACTGGCATCGATGCATTGGCTGCCGCTATTGCATGGCGGCTTGTCCCTACGACTCGCGCAGTTTCGATTTCGTCGACCCGCGCGCCGACCTTGTGAACATTAACCCCGCGTTTCCCACTCGCACCAAAGGTGTTGTCGAGAAATGCAACTTCTGCGAGGAGCTCCTGGGAACAGGGCAGCGCCCTGCGTGCGTCGAAGGTTGCCATGAGCACGCCTTGATCTTCGGAGATTTGAACGATCCTGCTTCGGAGATTCGCTCCGCATTGCGGTCGCGTTACGCCATGCAGAGAACGCCGGAACTGGGTACAGGACCCGCTGTCTATTACCTGCTCTAGCGTGGAGACGCATCATGATTGAAAAAGCACTGATCGGAAGCAAGCGGTACTGGTATTGGGTATCCCTGCTCCTGGCCTGCGTCGCAACGGGAGCGGCGATGTATATGCGCCAGTTGAATTACGGCCTGGGTGTCACGGGAATGAGTCGCGAGGTGAGTTGGGGACTCTACATCGGACAGTTTACCTTCTTCGTAGGCGTCGCCGCTTCTGCCGTCATGGTGGTGATTCCCTATTACCTGCACGACGTTAAACAGTTTGCCAAGGTCGCGATTGTCGGGGAACTTCTCGCCGTCGCCTCCATCGTCATGTGCATGCTCTTCATCATGGTGGACCTCGGACAACCGGAGCGCGTGCTCAATGTCCTGCTCTTTCCCGCTCCGCATTCTGTCATGTTCTGGGACATGGTCTCCCTCTCCGGCTACCTCCTGCTGAACGCGGCCATTGCCTATACAACACTGAGCGCGGAACAGAGATTTTTTTTTT